>JBAZFL010000214.1:0-3791 GCA_041653455.1 Clostridia bacterium | reverse complement strand
TTTTGCAAATTCGTTCTATCAGCTCATAGCAGTTCTTCTTTCTGCTAAGGTTATTGATCTTCTCATACAGAAAGCAGCGATAAAAGAAATATTTATTGCAGTCCTCCTTGGCGTCGGAGGTATTCTGGTGCTTAATACAATATCTACTTTTATCGAAAAAGCCATACAGATAAATGTAGCAAAGTGTAATGTGCTTTTTGAATTCCGTACAGCTGATAAAGCACTGGATATGGATTATGATATGCTGGAAAGCCCTCTTGCAACAAATATACGATTAAAAATACAGGAAGACAGAGGATGGGGATCTGACATAAATTCCATTTCCCTTCAGTTTTACTATATCGGCAGAGTTACCGGCGGATTTGTAGCGTCAATAATCATGCTGTGGCCTTTGTTTACAAACGCCAATTCCCTTATGACATGGGACTTCTTTGTAATAATAATTTCATGCACAGCACTTACTTTGACTATGAGATTTATTCTTAGTCCGAAATGGTGGAAAAAGTATGATGAGATAACAAATGAAAAGAGCTCTATGCTGAAGAAAGCCATATTTTTCACAATGGACCCGTCAATGATGGAGTATAAATCTGGAAAAGACATACGTATTTTTGCAGGACAGGACCTCATATGCAGCAGCATTATGCCTGGAATAAAAGAACGAGATGAGAAATGCAACAAGCTTGGACTTCTGCATGGGATGCAGCATTCGACATGGTCTTTATCAAATGTACTGGCAAAAGCCTTATCATTCATGTATGTGGGTATAAAAGCTGCAGCTGATGCAATCACTTTGGGAGGTCTTATACGTTATGCGACAGGAATGTATGAGTTCATTATGGGAATATGTAAGATTATAAATGTGTCGACAAATTTCGAGTATATAGCCATGCTCCAGAAAAACACAATAGATTATCTGTCTATTGAGAATAAAATGTTTAAAGGCGGTTTAACCATCGACAAAAAAGAGCATTGTGAATATGTAATATCTTTTATTAATGTTTCATATAAGTATCCAGGAAGCGAAGAGTATGCTTTGCGTGACTTCTCGCTGGATTTACAAGCAGGTACAAAGATGTCAGTAGTGGGTATGAACGGAAGCGGAAAAACGACCATGATAAAACTTCTTTGCAGGCTATATGACCCTACTGAAGGAGTAATAACCCTTAATGGAGTAGATATTAAAGAGTATAGTTATGAGCAGTATATGTCTTTGTTTTCTGTGGTTTTCCAGGACTTTACGCTTTTTTCCTTACCATTAGGGCAGAACATATCTGCAAGCACTGAAGTAGATACAAAAAGAGCTACAGAAAGCCTTATAAAAGTTGGGCTTGAAGACAGATTTTACGAACTGCCAAATGGCCTGGATTCATATATTTATAAAAGCTTTGATAAAGATGGAATAGAGATATCCGGTGGCGAAGCCCAGAAAATCGCACTTGCAAGAGCATTGTATAAAGATGCTCCGATCGTAGTTCTTGATGAACCGACCGCAGCGCTAGATCCGATAGCAGAGTATGAGATATATACAAAATTCAATGATATAGTTGGTAATAAAACTGCAATATACATATCACATAGGTTATCTTCCTGCCGGTTCTGCAGTGATATTGCTGTTTTCCATGAAGGCAGATTAATACAAAGAGGCAGTCACGATAAACTAATCCAAGATAAGCATGGGAAGTACCACGAATTATGGACAGCCCAGGCGCAGTATTACACAAAGGAATGATGATTTTATATAAAATATGTACACAAATCATACCTGTCTATATCTTCATTAATGAACTATAAAACACTTAATAAATCATGTAAATATTGTAGCAAACCCAGATATATGTTAATATACTTATATAGTTTTTGCATAATTGTATTATTGATGTCTGAATTCAGATTACGTGAATTCATGAACATGGAGGCACAATGCTAATATTCTTAAGCCTGATTGACAATAATCAGGACAAAAGGAAGTTTGAAATCCTGTATAACATATACTGCAAAAAGATGTTTCATGTTGCTGATAGCATTTTGCATGATATTTATGAATCAGAAGATGCCATCCAGAATGCATTGATTTCTATAGCTGTTAATATTGATAAGATAAAAGATGTGTATTCCCAGAGTACCTTTTCATATATCATGACAATTGCAAGGAATGCAGCAATTGATTTATCCAGAAAAGGAAAAGATATTATATACACTGATGAAGAAATGTACTTAACTTCTACCGAAGATGATATTCCAAATATAATCTCATCTGAAGAAGATTTTAATAATGTCATCTCCATAATACAAAATCTGCCTGACATATATAAGGATGTGCTTAATCTGCATTACATAAACCAGTTTACTGTCAGTGAAATGTCATCCCTGTTATCAAGAAAACCATCAACAATTAAAAAACAGATCACAAGAGGTAAAAAACTACTTGCAGAGCATATGCAGAAAGCAGGTATTAGAAAATGACAGAATTTAGATATACCTTGCGTGATGCATTTATAGAAGCAGAAAAAATCAGATTATCACAGATACCTTCCAATTCAGAAATAAACTGGATTCCATCTGCGAAGTTTGAAAAGAAAGTACAGAAACTCATTAAACACAGCAAAAGGGATTACTGGTATTTAATTAATACCTCCTTTAAAAGAGCTGCCGTTATCGTCGCAACAATCCTCGTTTTACTTGGTTTTTCAATGAGTATAAAAGCTATAAGAGAACCTGTTGTCCGGTTTATCATTGAGACTTATGAGAAATATACAAATATCTTCTTTGGCAATGACGATACCGACCTGAATCTGCCCAGAACGATCGAACAAAAATATACAATTACTGCAATACCTGAGGGATATACTTTTTTATCGATGGAAGAAATGCCATTGAACCGTAAACTCATATGGAGGAATAAAGACAACGAAGAGATAATCTTCAATCAGGGCGTTTTATACAACGCAAATATGACAATAGATACTGAAGACTCTTCATATGAATATGTAATGGTCGATTCATATAACGCTATTTATCTAACGAAATGGAATATGCAGATCATTATATGGGAAAACGGGATATATAAGTTCTCCATAAATTGTTCAACTTCTATTTCATATGAGGAATTAATACATATTGCAGAAAGCTTAACTGAAGAAAAATAACTTTTTTAAATATTTTAAAAATATTGTCCATCCCTAGCCCCTTTTTTTCGTTATATATAGTGTAAGGCAAATTTTTCATAACAAAAAAAACTGGAGGTACATATCATGAACAGGACCACAACATGTAAAACAACTATCATTTTATTGATCATTGCTTTGTTAAGCATATCATTTCTGTCAGTAACAGCAGATACTATTTCATCGCAAAATCACATAGAGGGCTATGCTGTAAGAAATAATAACACTAACAGCACTTTTGAATATTTCTCGATTTCTTCTGGTGAGGCAGTTATATATGCCAGTTATGTCGGATATCAGAATGTTACGACAGGAGCACAAATTATAATAAAAATACAAAAAAAATTCCTTCTTTTCTGGATTGATGTAGATAATGGGCAGACGAATAATACATGGATTGATTCAGTTACAGGATACCAAGGATCTGTTACACATTCTACAGGTTTGTCTTCAACTGGAAATTACAGAGCAGTAATCACATATTATGTATACGGTTCAAGCGGAGATACTGATGTAATAGACATCACTCTATATAGTGATTATGAATAAGGAATATATGCATATGCTCTATATAAATGAGAAAAAAATATGATCATATTGAATATATATGAAAAGAGGTAAAAA
>JBAZFL010000213.1:0-3792 GCA_041653455.1 Clostridia bacterium | reverse complement strand
TCGACAATAATAACTTTTTCATTCTCATAAAAAAAAGAAATAATTGCTGTACTGTAATCCTCGGATTCACCAATAAAAAAACTGTTTTTACCTTTTTTTATCTGATTCATTTTGCTCTCCTATTGAAAAAAGCCGGCTAATATTTAAACCGGCTTTAGTTAACGAAAAAATCATCAATACTAGACTTTTGTAGTAAGGAATATAGGCAGGGTCATATGTTCGATCTGACCTTGCAGTTCCTCTATGCCATTGACATGGCGGTCTTCATCCTGCAGTATTTTTTCGAGCACTTCGCGTGTAGCAAAATCCCTAACTTCCCCTGCTAAAGCGATAGCATCATTATATGCTTTTATTGCATCCATTTCGGAAACTCTGTCATATTCAAGCTGCTTAGTAACATCACTGCCTATATGGATATTGCTCAATTTACTTACAATAGGAATCCCCTCAAGGAATAAAAGCCTTTCAATAAGTTTTTCAGCATGCCTCATTTCATCCATTGCTCTTTTTTCAAAATGCTCATGAAGTTTTTCATAACCCCAGTCAGCACACATCTCAGCATGTACTATATACTGATTGATAGCTGCTAATTCATCTGCTAATAATGAGTTTAATACTTCTAAAAGTTTGGTATTTCCTTTCATAACATATATCTCCTCTCAAGTTCTCTAATAAATACATAATATCATTTATATGTTTAACTTTCCATATTTTTCTTATCTTATTTTCGATTTATTAATACAATATACAATGATATCTAGATATTTATTATCTTCTTCAGTAAATCAAGAGCTTCAGAAGAATATTTATGATGATCTGAGCTAATAAATATATTCTTGCCATCGGACACACCTATTGTTTTCCCCATTATCATTAATATGTATAAGTTTCCTTTTTCAAAAGCCTTTATTAATATCTCCTTACTCATAAAAATGTCGGGAATGCTGACACCTTTTTGAATTTGACCGCTGATAAATTCCTCTATTTCTTCGATATCATCCAAATCTGCATTTTTTATACCCACTTTTGGACTTTCGGTTAAAGGAAGAACCATGATAATTTCATCATCATCAACTTCTCCATTCTCACAAAAACCGAGTGAATAATATAATTCCCTCGCAATTTTATTTTCAGGAACATAGTCAAGAAAAACCGCATCAAATTTCCCTGACGCTTTTATGTACTCTAATGCAGCTGTAAGAGCTTCTCGTCCATATCCTTTATTCTGCTGTTCGGCTTCAATCATAAACCGCCAGATGGTGGCAGTGCGGGCAGCTTCATTCCAGTCAAGCATAATAAATCCAACAGGTTCATCATCATTCATTATTACAAAAGGCCTTGCAGCTTTATAATAAAGCCATGCCTGGGCAAGTGAATAAACGTTAGGCGCGACAAAATGCTCCTGCTCTGGTTTTACTTTCATCTTCGTTACCTTTTTAAATGTTTTCTCGTCAACTTTTACTAAATGAATCATACTTATCTCCTGAAGATATATTTTATTCTAATCCTTTTTACTTATACAATTCAGCACTTTTCACATTCGCTCTCGGAAAATATGTGATTCTGAGGTTTGTGGCTCCATATGGTACAAGCGTCAGCTCTGTAGTTTCTGTAACTTCGACTTTTTCACCAAATGGTTCGAAAGTCCTTTGTGCATAAGGCGCATTAAGAAGCGGTGCTTTATATGCTGGAACATGCAGCTTTATATATGGTTTGTCCCATGGATATCCGTCAGTATTACAGAATTCAAGCTTCATGTCTTTCTTGCTTAAATTCTCATTTACTGCGACACTCCATGGGAATTTATCACGCCTAATCCCCAATCGTTCATGAGCATCTGCACATTCAACTTCGGGATAGACTGGTTCCACATTGAACCATGGCCACTCCTGCGAAAGCGGTGTTTCTGTATCCGGATAAAACTTATTCCATGTTGCCTCAATTTTCAAGGAAAACAGCAAAGTTCCATAACGAAATACCAGAGGATGCTTATTCGCACAATCAGAGTCATCGACAGGAATCACTTCGATTTCTGTTTTGAAGTAAAGTCGGATTACACCGGTTTCATTTATTCGGATATAACCGTTTCCATTCTTTTTAGTACGAGCTTTTATACCATTAATAATAACTGTATACCCTTTAACCCAGTAAGGAATCTTGCAGAAAAGATTACCTGCACCACTAGACTTGACTTCCAGAGTAACATCGTTTCTGAATGGATATAGGGTCTTTTCTTCTATTTCCCACCCATTATATTTAATGCTGCATGGTCCATATGCGCTTATATAAAGATTATTCTTTGCATCAGCCATCGCCATCCCCCGGATAAATTCCGGTACAGCTGCAACAGAATTGACAGGACAGCAGGAAACTGGAAAGCAAGGAGAGTATACCTGCATATTGTGATATGTGGTAGAGGAATTCTGTGTTGCAAAAATCTGATTGGGAGATGAAAGATAAGCAATAGCACGTTCATCCTTCTTTTTTGCTCCCTGAACAGCATTATATGCTATTTGTTCCATATAGTCTCCATAAATGCTTTTCCCTGTAATCGCACTCATGGATATATATGAGATATTGAAGAATGTGAAACTGCAAAATTCGGACTCTTGAACTGCACCTACAGGACCGACATATTCTGTTACAGAGACAGGAGCACCTGTTAACTGAACACTGTGTTCTCTGATTTTTCTGATACCACTCTCAGATGAACGAAGATAGTCTTTTTCCCCGGTTGCGGTATACAAAATGGCAGGAAGTCTGACAGCCTGCCCGTAAGCAGCTGTATGATTGCAATTATAGTACAGCTTAGGATCCTGAAAATCTTTGTATGAGTTATAAAATATCGTATGTTCAGCCAGATACTGCGTATAATCCTCTGCAAATTGTAAAAGCCTCTCATCCCCAGTTTTATGATAACAGGCAATCACAGTTTCAATAACCAATTCTCCCATATAGCAGGTTTTCGCATTCCCTTCCCAGTTCTTTGTAAACCACAGCATACATCGATAAACAGCATTGAAAACATCTTCTCTGTTAGTTACCTGATGATATAAAAGCAAAGCACGCATCCCGCAGGCAGTTCCCCAAGCGTTGTAATCATCATGAATCAATGCATCCGGTTCGTAGTAAGTACCAAGATACCCGTCTACTCTCTGATTAGCAAGAAAACCATTGACCCAGTCTTCTGCATGTTTTTTAAGATTGTCATCATCCAAAGTAAATGCAAGCTGAATTAATCCTGCGTAGTAATTCCCGGAAATTTCAGCACCCCAGCCAGACTGATCCCCTTCTCCCCATTGTTTGACATAAGTTTTTTTGATATACGGATTCGCAATCATTCCAGGTTCTATTTTTGGAAGATTCCCTCCCATCCCGTTCTTACTGAGCTCCAGTTGCTCTTTTAAAAAGCCCTGTGCTTTAATTGTTCCTAATGGCAAAGTCTCACACTTGCTGAAATTCCTAATCATCACAATATCCTTTCCAAAAAAGAACTTTCTTTTTTTAATTATAACAAAAAAATACCGACCATAATCTATTTGAAATTACAGCCGATATCTGGTAGAGGCAAGGGGGCTCGAACCCATGACCTCGCGCATGTGAAGCGCGCACTCTAACCAGCTGAGCTATGCCTCCATAAAACCTGCAAGTATATATTACCACTTATGACTTATCAGTCAAGACAGCAAATTTATTCAATGCTGAATCTCCATAGAAAGTCTTTAGCTTCTTCGGCATAATTAATATTTATTCTTTTCCCTATTGATATATCTTCTTCTTTGACCGAAATAC
>JBAZFL010000212.1:0-3843 GCA_041653455.1 Clostridia bacterium | reverse complement strand
TATTAGCCGGCTTTTTTCAATAGGAGAGCAAAATGAATCAGATAAAAAAAGGTAAAAACAGTTTTTTTATTGGTGAATCCGAGGATTACAGTACAGCAATTATTTCTTTTTTTTATGAGAATGAAAGAGTTATTATTGTCGATCACACTTATGTATCAGAGGAACTTAGAGGACAAGGGATTGCAAAAAAGCTTCTGGATGAATTAGTAGATTTTGCCAGAAATGAAGGTATAAAGATAATACCTGAATGTTCATATGTAAAGAAAGTATTCGAAAATGATCCGGCATATAGGGATATAATTAAGTTACAGAAACAGGAAAAATCAATAGGTGGTGAAAAATGAAGACTATAGGTCTTATAGGCGGAATGAGTTATGAAAGTACAGTGACATATTATAATGTTATAAATAATACAATAAATAACACGCTTGGAAAACATCATTCTGCGAAGATACTGATGTATAGCGTAGATTTTGAAGAGATTTATTCTTTTATGCAAAAAAAAGACTGGGATAATGCTGCAAATATACTGATTGATGCAGCTAAAAAGCTGGAAAGCGGCGGAGCAGACTTCATACTTATTTGCACGAATACATTGCATATAATTTATGATAAGGTGCAGCAGTCTGTCAGTGTTCCTCTTCTTCATATAGCAGATGCACTTATTGGGAAACTTAAAACGGATAATATTACGCATGTACTGCTTCTAGGCACGAAGACAACAATGCTTCAGCCTTTTTATACAAAAAAACTGTCCTTAGCAGGAATTAAAGTAGTACTTCCGTCAGAAGATGAAATGAATGAACTGGACAATATAATATTTAATGAATTGTGCGTAGGAAATATTAATACTGTATCAAAAAAGAAGCTAATGCATATTATATCGATTGCAAAAGAAAACAAAGTTCAAGCTTGCATATTCGGGTGTACTGAGCTTGGTCTTCTATTATCAGAAAAAGAAACCGTTCTGCCAGTTTATGATACTGCGATTATTCACAGTTTGACAGCCGCAGATATGGCCGTTTTGCAATAAATCAGGTTGAATACTGAGGTGTGGTGAGATATACTTTAAAAAATGGAGGAACAGATGAGAAAAGGTATAACTGTTGCCGGTAACATGATTATAGATATCCTGTATCCAATTAACGGGCTTCCAAAACCAGGCGAACTTACTACAATATTAGATGGCATTTCTCGCGCGACTGGAGGTGCACTATGTAATGTAGCGATTGATCTGGCTAGATTGGATAAAGATATTCCGCTGTATGCGATTGGCAGAGTAGGAACAGACCAAGAAGGCGATAATATTCTTGGGGAGCTTAAGAAATATAGCAATATTGATTTATCAGATGTAAAAAGAGAAGGCATATCATCATTTACATCCGTAATGGCTGATGTTGTCACAAAACAGCGCACATTCTTTCATTACAGAGGAGCCAATGCGAAGCTGGATATATCAGATATAGATTTTGATAGAATTACTTCCAAGATATTTCATATCGGATATATACTGCTTCTTGATATGTTGGACCAGCACGATGATGAATATGGGACAAAAATGGCAAGACTGCTTCATGATGCTCAGAGAAGCGGCTTGCTGACTTCAATTGATGTTGTATCTGAGGCATCTGACAGATTTATAAGATTAGTTCCTCCAGCTATGAAATATGCGGATTTCTGTATCATAAATGAAGTTGAAGCTCAAAACAGCACTGGTATAATTTTAAGAGATAATGAAAATAAGCTCATAATTGAAAATATTCCTTCAGCATTAAATGAAATGAAGAATATGGGAGTTACCAGATGGGCTGTCATACACTGTCCTGAAGGAGGATTCGGTCTTGATGAGAATAACGAATATGTGAGTGTTCCAAGCCTTAATCTTCCGAAAAGCTTCATAAAAGGTACAGTCGGAGCAGGAGATGCATTTTGTGCGGGAGTATTGTATGCAGCTCATCAGGAAGAGACACTTTACAGGGCAATTGAATATGGTACAGCATGTGCAGCATGTTCTTTATCGCAACCTGGAGCAAGCGATGGCGTCTCACCGATAAAAGAAGCAATGGAATTATACGATAGTCTAAGATAAAGGATTTTTATGGAAATTGGTGTACAGACAATAGGTTATGGGAAGTTCATTGATGAGTGGCAGGCAGTCAAGCATATTTCAAAAGCTGGTTTTACTGTTTTGGATTATTCTCTTGAAGATACTGCTTATCTGAAACTGCCGATGAAGGATTTCAAAAAGCACTTTGAAAATATGAAAAAGCACATACATGAATATGGCATGACAATAGGCCAGACCCATACTCCTTTTTATCCGTATATCAAACACATGCAGAATTACGATGAGGTTCTGGAACTGCAGAAAAGAGCATTAATCGCAACCGCATTATTAGGCTCAAAATATGCTGTTGTCCATCCTATAAAACCCACGAAAAGGGTTTTTGAAAATTATATAGAAGAGACTTTTGAATTAAATCAGACATACTACAGCAATCTAGTGCCTGTTCTATCAGAGTATGATGTTAATATCTGTATTGAAAACCTATACACTACAGATGATGATAAGAATGTAATACCATCAACATGCTCTACTGCTGAAGAACTTGCGATGTATGTTGACAGAATGGGTGAAAGGTTTTATGCATGCCTGGATACCGGGCATGTAAATCTTGTTCATAGAAAAGGATATGAGCATGTGAATTTCAAGCATATGACAAATCTGTTAGGTGAACGTTTAAAGATAGTTCATGTTCATGATAATGACAAGAAAGTTGACCTTCATTATGCGCCTTTTCTTGGCACAATAGACTGGAATGAGTTTATAGACAGTTTGAAAGCAATAAGATATGAAGGTAATCTTTCATTGGAAAGTTTTACATTTATGAATAAGATAAACAGGGACAATATAGACGAAGGATTAAAAATGATGTATATGGCTGCAAGAAGGCTATATGAAAGATTTATGAGGTGATACATGAAGATAGGAGCTCAAAGCGCAGTAATTGACAGGGTTTTTGGACCAGAAAAAGCACTTGCTACATTAAAGTCAGTAGGATTTGAGACAGTGGATTTTTCGCTCGAGAATGAGACAAGGCTGAATCTTCAAAGTGCTGCTTTAAAGAAATATTTTTCTGATATAGGCAGGAATGCTAAGGATCTAGGCATTGAAATAGGGCAGACTCATGCTCCTTTCTATAACCCTGATAAGCATATGCAGCAGAATGATGAGATAATTGAAATTCAAAAAAGAGCAATAGCAGCAACAGGATATTTAGGGTCTAAATACATTATTATCCATCCATTGAAAACAAAGGAAAGAATGTATAATGAGGACTATGAACGCACAAAAGAAATGAATCTGAACTACTATACCGCATTGATTCCTACACTTAAAGAATATGATGTTTATCTTGCCGTTGAGAATATGTTCGCATGGGATTCTGTGGAAAAATGCATATGCCCGACCTCATGTACTACCGCGGAGGAAATGGCAGAATATATTGATGAGCTGGGTGATATGTTCGTTGCATGTCTGGATATCGGGCATGTTAACCTTATACACCAAAAGGGATTTGAACATGTTAATTACCAGCATATGATTAAGGTATTAGGGTACAGGATAAAAACATTACATATACACGATAATGACGGAATATCTGATGAACATGTGCCTCCTTTTGCTGGAAATATTAACTGGAATATGGTAATGAAATGCTTGAAGGAAATAGGTTACTGTGGCAATCTGAGCCTTGAAGCAGATAATTTTATGACATATATAAAACCGGAACTGTTTGAAAAAGCAGAAAAAGTTATGTAGGCAAACGCAAAAAGATTGTA
>JBAZFL010000211.1:0-3847 GCA_041653455.1 Clostridia bacterium | reverse complement strand
CCTCTGAAAAAGTCTTTTATACCGACAGACAGCATAATGGTATAAATCCTGGAAATAAACGCGGATATTAAGCCAGTCAGAGAAAGAATGAGTATATTCTCTTTCTTGAATCTTCTGTTAATTGCAATTGATAGCAGTCCTCTTAAAAATAGAAGTATTGTCACAGGTCCTAAAAACCTGCTGTAGAGCATATCATATATAAACCCTGTTGATGCTGATATAATCAAAATATGGTTGTCTTTCTTACCCATTGAAAGCATAAGCATAAGTATCAATAGTATATCTGGGTAAGCAATACCAATAGAGAACCACTTGGATATATATGGCTCCAGTATAAGGTTCAGGACTATTAACAGATAAGCATACCATTTATAATTATACATCTTATTCAGTTTTCTCCATCATTACAAAAACAGTATTAATGGAATTAAAATCTACATATGGTTCAAGAACTCCATATGCTTCATTTGTTATTTCATCGTAAAGAATTTCTATAATTACTCCAACTAGTATACCTTTTGGATATATGCCTCCAAAACCGCTTGTTTCTACGACATCACCAACAACAAGGTTGACGGTATCAGATACGTTTTCTATAAGGCATAAGCCTTTTTCCTTATATCTTATATCACCTTTAATATTTACATGGCCGCCATTTTCTTTTGAAATCCAGCCGCTTATACCAAAGTTTTCGTCTATTATAGGTACAATAACTGATGTAGTGTAGTTTGTGGAAAATACCCTTCCATACAAGGCGTTGTTTGCTGCTATGACTGGCATATCAAGTTTTACATTGTCTCTTGTACCTAAGTCAATCTTGTATCTGTAAACAAAGTTGCCTGGATCAGAACCCATTATATTGCTTCCTACAATATCATAACCATCGAATATATCCTTTAAATGAAGTGCTTCTCTTAATAGCTCATTTTCATCCTGCAGGAATGACAAGCCTGCGTTCTGTTCACGAAGATTCTCATTTTCATTTTTTAATATTTCATTTTCTTCCAGAAGATCCTGGTATTGTTTCTTAGTAAAGTTCTTTTGGGAAAAATACTCATCTATGTTTCTTATTCCTTTTTGAACCCATGTAATTGGTATTGTAACCAGATTCCTTATAATATTTATACCGCTGAATCTGTTTATGGAAAGTACCGCCACAACTACAAATACCACGACTATCAGTATTATCTGGAATTTTCTGTTTTTCAGAAGCTTCAAGACTCACTCCTTATACTTTAGTTATCCCCTTAAAATAGTCCAGTTTGTCTAGCATCTTACCTGCTCCTAACGCAACACATTCAAGAGGTTTATCTGCAACCCTGACAGGAATATTACCTGTCTTCTCACTCAAATACCTATCAAGTCCTGATATTAAAGCTCCGCCTCCGCTTAGGACAATACCATTAGCCATTACATCCGCTGCAAGTTCAGGAGGCGTTAATTCCAATGTAGCTCTTATAGCTTCTAAAATCTCGATTATAACTGGGTGCATGGCTTCTGAAATTTCTTCTGAACTAACAGTAAGATTTACTGGAAGACCTTGATCGGCATTTCTTCCTCTTATAACCATTGTTTTCGGTTCATCAAAAGGCATTACGTTACCAATATTTATTTTCAAATCTTCAGCTGTCCTTGCTCCTATTATTACCCTATATTTCTTCTTAATATACTGTGTGATAAGTTCATCAAAAGTGTCTCCAGCTGACCGTAAAGTCTTGCTGTTAACTATATTACCCATAGATATTACGGCTACTTCGGTAGTACCTCCGCCAATATCAATTATCATGTTGCCTGTGGGTTCAAATACCGGAAGCCCAGCGCCTACAGCAGCCATAAGGCTCTCTTCAGGATCAAAAATTTCTTTTGCGCCTGCCTCTAAGCCAGCTTCAATGACAGCTTTTCTTTCCACTTTGGTTACGCCTGCAGGAACGCATATTATCATTGATGGTTTTGATAATATTGCTCTTCCGATTGCTTTCTTTATAAACTCTTTCAACATTCCAAGAGTACCTTGATAATCAGCTATAACTCCATCTTTTAGAGGTTTTACTGTAATAATATTCTGAGGTGTCCTGCCTAACATGGCTCTTGCATCATTTCCTACTGCAACGACTTTCCTGGTTTTTGATTCCATAGCAACCACAGAAGGTTCTCTTAATATGATTCCTTTGTTTCTTTCATATATCAATGTATTAGCTGTACCTAAGTCAATACCTATATCCCTACCGAATAATGACATATTATCTCTTCCTTTCCGTTTAGTACATTATAGCATGCTTTTACTTAGAAAACTAAAATAATTTAGTTCAGATACTATGATATGATCTCTTAATTCCATTCCAAGCAGAATGCCTGCTTTTTTCAATCTCTTGGTCAGAAGTATATCGTTTTCACTTGGATTTACATCACCTGAAGGATGATTATGCACTACTATAAAGCTATGTGCGCAAGCTTTTATTACCTCATTGAAAATATCCCTCGGATGTACTATTGAACTGTCCAGAGTACCTATCGATATTGTTGATAATTTGACAAGATTCATTCGCACATCAAAGCATAATATCCAGCATATTTCCTTACTCAGCCCCTTTGCTTTTGGCATCATGTAATATGCGATTTGATCAGGATTTGTCAGTTTCAGTTTATCTTCTTTAACTGCATTTATCCTGTTACCCAGTTCCAGACTGGCTTTTATCTGAATTGCTTTCACCTTGCCAATACCCTTATGTTTCATAATCTGCTGTATACCTGCAGATGACAGTCCTTTCAATCCACACCCCAAATCTTTGTCATTAAGAAGATTCCTTGCAAGATCTATAGCATTTTTCCCACTAGATCCGGTTTTAATGATTATTGCCAGTAATTCAGTATCAGAAAGAGCATACGCTCCTTTTGACATAAGTTTTTCATAAGGACGCTCATCATAAGGCATTTCTTTCATTATAAAATCACTCATATCATATTTTTTATGACGCTGTATACTGCAGACAAAGGCAGGCCCATAACATTATAGTAACAACCGTTTATGCTTTTAATAAATTTGGCTGCGAGACCTTGAATAGCATATCCGCCAGCTTTATCATATGGCTCATCACTGTTAACATATTCATTTATCTCATTTTCATCAATTAAAAGGAACTCTACTTGAGTTTTTACTGCGAAAGTTTTCTCAAAACCATTCCTGCTTAATAGACTTACTCCAGAAATAACTAAATGAGTTTTGTTACTTAACACTTGCATCATCTGTCTTGCTTGGTTTTTGTCAAAAGGTTTGCCAAGTATCATATTTTCAACATAGACTATTGTGTCGACACCTAAAACTATATCATTATAGCCGATATTTTTTAAAACACTCATTGCTTTGTTCTTTGCAAGTTCTATAACTATGGATTCAGGATCATTACCATTAAAAACAGACTCATCTACATCGGGTTGCATAACTTTAAAAGGAATATTTACTTTCTCTAAAATTTCTTTTCTCCTTGGTGATGTCGAAGCCAATATCAGTTGCGTCATATCTAACCTCCATTTTGACATTTTATACCATTTAATGCAATTATGCAATAGTTACATCATGCTATCAGCCTGATCGATAAGATCCATTGCTTTTGCTTTTACTTTTTTCCCATCAGCACCTTTGGTCTTCAAAGCAAACATAAAACTGATGCCTCCAAACAGAATTTTTGAATAGTATGTTAAAAATCTCCATATCAAGATTACCGGTAAAGCTGGCGATGATACAAAGAAGGGTGTGATAAGCAGCATTGCGAATCCTTCAGCGCCACCTGCAGTGCCAGGAGTAGGAACATAGGATATGACGATTGAACAGATACATGTGCAAACGATT
>JBAZFL010000210.1:0-3858 GCA_041653455.1 Clostridia bacterium | reverse complement strand
TGATCATAATAATTAGCTGAATTCTCACCATATAAAACTCTAGCAACAACTTCGATATCATCTAATCCACTATACCATGGATTATTACCTGTATTAAGCAAGTCTTCACCATAATCAGGATCATTCATTAACTCATCATGCCAATTTGCTACAATTAACTCTGTATCTTGCCAATTCTTGGTACCATTTGTATATTTATTAACTATATCGTCTAAATCCGGAACTTTGTCATCTTTTTCTCTAACACTTAATCTACCATTTATAATATCGTAATAAAATAATCCATTATAATAATAACCTGTTTCCTCATCATAATAATTGGAATTATATCTAAACTTATTAATACTACCTATATAATCATTTATACTATCAATAGTCTTACGTTCAATATCATTGTAGACTCTATTATTTCCATCATAACTATATTCATAAATGGTATTTCCATTACTATCATTTATACCAGTTATATTATTATTTTTATCTTTCACATAATAATAATTTGAATCGTTATATACAAATCCACTCAACTCATAGAATTCATTATAGAAATATACTAAAGTATAATTATCTGATATTTCTTTTATTAGCAAATTATTATCATACTCATATCTTGCAATTATTTCATTATCTATTTTTTTAGATATTCTATTGTTTGATTCATTATAATCATAAATGTAAGTTTCATTATTTACTTCCACTTCTTTTAATACTTCGTATAAATTTATGTATGATTTATCATAAGATCTAGTTTTTATACTATTTGTTTTTTTCCACGACAATGTAATACTATTATATTCATCTGTTTTTACAATTACATTATCATATAATTTGTTTTCAGTAGCAAATCCTTGAATTACAACGCTCATAACTATTAAAACGCATACTGCTACTGATAAAAGTTTTCTGCTTTTTTTCATTTACTTGCCTCCTAAATTTTGTGACAAAAAATACTTGCTCAAAAATATTCATTATTATTATAAATTAATTATATCATATAGTTTATTATTGTCAATATTTTTTATACTAAGTCACTTTTTTGTTAGTAAACACCAAAAATCTTTAAACACAAAAAAACTATATGATTCATAACTAATCTAATAAATATGACTTATTTTCTCAAGCAGGCCAGGCTCAAAGGTCGAACATATCTTTCAATAGTAGAGAGCTTCTACAACCCAGAAAAGAAAGGAACAACGCACAGGATATTCATGTCTTTAGTGTCTGTGTAATCATGGTTATAGCAAGAGATAATGGATCCTTTGGACTACTTCATGCTCTCCACATGCTTTAGCTTCGACTTTTTAAATGCTAATCTCCTCAGAAGTTCATTGAGACATTCACCGTACAGACCAGAAGCTTATGATTCTTTTAATAGCAATATTCTTCATGCACTCCTTCCGGAAACAATACAAATATTACGGCCATATTATATCAACAGACAAATTTGAATTTTTTGCAGACAAGTTATCTTTAGGTTTCCAAAAAACTTAAGTTTTCTAATTACTATATATCCTTATCTTCTCCTGAATAAACTTATCTATCTCATCAACGTTTAATGGACTCAAGATTGACCAGTAAATTCTGTTGAGGCTTTTACCTTTAAGCACTTTCGCATCTATTGGTGAACAAGAGCTATATGTATCAATCATTTGACTTCTTGTTTTTGCAATCATATCTCCTTTTTCCTTGCCAGAGAGGTTTTTAAATAGTAGAACATTCTCCATGCTGAATGCTTTAAGTATTTTTTCTTTGCTGATGTTATGTATAAAAAGTGATTCCATCAAATACTTGATCTGCTCACCAACTATTGCCCATTCTGAATTTGTCTTCCTTCCTGCTTTTCCTAAATATGAGCTATGAAAATCATCTATATATTTCTTAAGTTCTTTATCATCGCCGTCATCAATTCTTGTAATGCGGTTAAGCAAGGATAATGCATCTTCAATAATCTTAATTTTATTAAATAGCAGTCCTCTGCTCTCTGATTCATGCTGTGCTCGTTCAAGATACTTATTTTTAATGTCATCAAAATCCATTGACCCTATGTTGAAGTGTAACAAAGCATTTATATCAAACAATTGCTTTACAAGTTCATCAAATCTATCAAACTGAATACCTATTGTATTAGGTCCTATTGTAGTCAGCTTATCAGCAAATAGGTTATTAATGGACAAAACATTATATACATTATTGACAGTATCAACAGCAAATATCTCCCGCCCCGTAAGTTTACTTATCTCAATATTAAAGGGATAGGATATAAATTCCACCTTTATTTCCTGCTTACCATTGTTTTTTATAAGTTCATTATCAAGACAGGCCGACGGCACAGGTACGAAAAATGTGTACAATGGCAATTCTGTTTTGGGATTTTTCGGTATATGTTCTCTAAATCTGAAGTAATTATCATCTGCACCTAGTTTTTCTTCTATTGTTCTAAGTACATTCATTATCTCCTCTTTTGTTCCAGAAAACACCATATCAATATCTATACTCGTTCTTTGATACTCAACAGGTATATAGAATTGTACCGCTGCCCCACCTTTGAGAGCTATCCGCTCCTTCAAAATATTTTGTATCTGAAGAAAAATTTCGAGATCCCATAAGAAAAGTTCCATACGCACAATATTTTTCAATCCTAATAACTGCATCCTCTGGATAAGTGTTTCTCTTTTAAAGCATTGTTCACCATGCATAAGGCTTTTCTTATAGTTTGGCATATCACTGTTCTCTCCTTATTATTTCTACGATTTTGAAGGCTTCTTCGTTTATATATTTACTTTCTGCGATAAAACGCATATCGTAATGAACGTTTCTGTCATATGCAGCTTGTACAAGTTTCTTTTTATCAATTACTCCCCTCATTTCCATATGCTGATATATTCTTGCCAGCTCTTGTATGGGAAAAGGATATTTTCTTCTGGTAATTTCATAGTATAAATCTACAAACGCTTTCTCATTTGAAGCGAAACCATCTTTTGCATAATCGAATTTCTCAGTTTCATACAGGATAACGAGATCATTCTGTAAATTTAGTTTTATAATAGTATCTCTTGTCTTTAATTCTTTTGAGTTGATAGTTATAAATCCATTGCTTAATAAAATATCTTCAATTTCCTCTTTACTGTAGCTGTCAACAAAAAGCATTATCGGATAACTCTCAGGAATATGCTGCATATGCTTAAGTAATACATCAATACCTGAAATATAGTACCGAAAGCCTGTTTCCAATATAATCTTACTAATCTTATCTGCAAGCACTGATGTAAAAGGCTGGTTGTCTAATGCGTAATAATTAAGTGAATATCTACCTTGATCAATACGTAATAATAACCCCTTCTCAACCATATTATGCAGATTCCAATAGAGTGTTGATTTCTTTTCATTTAATACACTCTGCGCATCTTCTACACTGAAAAAAGCTTTTCCGTCAAATGACTCCTTTATAATATCAAATTTCCTTTCAATTGCACTTTTATTTTCCATGTTCATCTCCCCTATTAATAGAATACCATAGTTTACTTTAAAATTCAATAATTTTACGGCAAAGATGATATTTGCCGTAAATTCTTTGTTTACTCTAATATATTGCATATTTTACAGTAAATTAATAATTACTTTAAAAATGCAATAAATAACCGGCAAAGATGATATTTGCCGGATTTCCTTTGAATTTGCTATTAGTTATAAATCTTGGTCATTATACCAGTCTTTTTGTTTTATACTTTAACTTCTTTTTCTATCTTCTCTTCAGTATCTTTCAGTACCTGTTGTCTTAGATCTTTTAAGAATTCAAAAGGTTCTGCTTCTTCTATACCATAGGTTTTCTGAAGATCATACTCGATATCCAGCCATGTA
>JBAZFL010000209.1:0-3859 GCA_041653455.1 Clostridia bacterium | reverse complement strand
GAGTCAGCCTGTATTAAGAAAGAAATAAAAACATCCCAAGAGGACATGTTAAAATCATTTTAATTTACAGTTTCTTTATCCATGTATACCTGTTTATTTTTATAGCAGCCACTATGCATTTTAGTATCTGGTCACTTTTCAACAGCATAAAAACAACCAAAGGTGAAGCTTTTATGTAGAAAGCAGCAAGTACTGATGAAGGTATAACTATCAGCCACATAAATATAAAATCGTTTTTTAGGACAAACGCTGTATCTCCCCCTCCTCTAACTATTCCGGTAAGACCTGCCATTTCGTATGAAGTACCGATAACCGTAACTGACAATATGGTTATAAATCCAATAGCAAGATATTGGGCATCTGGTGAAATAATATACCAGCTGACCACTGTATCTTTAACTAAAAACAATACTGAACCGGCTAAGATACCTATTACTATATATATTAACTGAAGGGTAACTGAATATGGCTTTATGTTCTCCATCTTGTGTTCGCCTATTGTTTTTGATATTAGAACTGCAGAAGCATTCGCGCTTCCGTATGACAGCACTGATAAAATCTGAAATAATGTTGTTGCAATACTGTTTGCAGTTATTGATGATTGTCCCATATGTCCCAATATTGCGGTTTGAGCAGCCATTGCCACACCCCATATACCATTTGAAAAAAATACTGGAAGTCCCTTCTTCAGAAAAGCTTTCAAAAGAAGCAAATCAGTTTTCATCATATCCTTAACCTTTAACCTTATTGTTTCATCATAAAAAAACATGTAGATAATAACGAAAATCATTTCAGCTGCTCTTGAAATCAATGTAGCATATGCCGCACCTTGTATTCCCATAGGTTTGAAACCTGCTTTTCCAAATATAAGAACATAATTCAAAAAAACATTACTAAAGAGTGTAAAGATAGAAATATAAAAACCAATTTTTGCTTTTTCCACGCTCCTTAAAGCTATAAGAAGAGTTGTTGTTACTGCAAACATTGGATATGAAAAACATATTATCTTAATATACTCGACTCCCATTGTTACTACTTGCGATACATCAGATAACAGACTTAATACTAGACTTGGAAACAAAAATACAAAAAGGCCCAATAAAACAGAAATCAGAAGTGCTGATTTCACGGAGATGGAAGTTATTTTTCTAACTGTATCCATATCCTTTTTACCCCATGCTCTTGAACCGAATACCAGTGCGCCATCAGCAATTCCTACCACAAGCATCTGAAGCAGAAATTGAATCTGATTGACTAATGCTACTGCTGAAAGCGCATCTTCCATGAACCTGCCCAGCATTATGCTATCTGCCATATTTACAGAAAATATTATAAGATTCTGAAGTGCCAGTACTACTGTCAGGCTGAAAAATGATTTATAGAAGGATTTGTCTTTTACAATTAAGTTGCTTTTCAACATATGCACATAATTATACTGCAAAAAAAATAGAAAAATCAATTTTGTCACTTCATTGATACAAAAATGAAATGTATCATATTAAACAGTATTGAATAAATCAAAAAGAAGAGGGAAAAAATGATTAATTACAAAAACATCGGACAAAGAATAAAGGCTAAAAGAAAATTACTTAATCTTACTCAGCACCAACTATCAGAAATATCTCAGATATCACCAGCATATATCAGCAGGATTGAAGGAGGTATGCAAAATGTCACTCTTGAAACTTTTGATAAAGTAGCAAGTGCTATAAATGAAGATACAATTTATCTGATTACAGGAATCAAGTGTGAAGAAGATAATTGCATAAGTAAAATATTCAACAATGCTCCTTCAGAATTCCTATACCTGCTGGAATTAGCTCTTTTAGAACTGAAGCGTCAGGGAATTTTAAATATCCAGCTTTGAAACCAGAGATGAAGGTATTTCTATTTCCATTTCAATACCGTCATCAACATCATTTCTGGATAAGATTTTCGCATTAGCATGTATATACGAAAGAAGCTTGCCATTTGAGTAATCCACTTTAAGCTTCATGCAGACATTCTGGTTTTTGCTTGCTTCATCCATCAGTTTTATTAGCGATTCAATTCCTTGTCCTGTAAAACAGGAAATGTAAGTTCTTGGATAGGATGTTGCATTTAATAAAGGTTCTTTAACCAGATCCGTTTTATTAACTACTTCAATTACCGGTATATGTCCAGCACCGATGCTTTTCAAGATTGAATATACTTCATTCATCTGCATATTCGCATCTTGGCTTGAACCATCAATGACATGAAGTATACAGTCAGCATACCTGATTTCATCAAGAGTAGATTTGAATGCTTCTACCAGCTTTACCGGAAGTTTAGATATGAATCCGACTGTATCAATAAGCATTGCATTGTTATTTGAAGGAAGTTTTAAGCTTCTGGCAGAGGGATCCAGCGTTGCAAAAAGCATATTCTCTGCTATTACTTTACTGTCTGTAAGCGTGTTAAGCAAAGTGGATTTTCCTGCGTTTGTATATCCTGCAATTGCAAAGGTGAAAAAGCTTTTTCTGGATTTATTGTCTCGTATAAGGCTTCTTCTCTTATCAACTTTATCAAGCTGTTCCTTAAGGTAGGACATTCGTCTCCTTATGTGTCTTCTGTCTGTCTCCAGTTTGCTTTCTCCGGGTCCTCTTGTTCCAATACCTCCACCTAATCTTGAAAGCATTTGACCTTTACCAGTCAATCTTGGATAAAGATAACCAAGCATTGCTAATTCCACTTGAAGTTTTCCTTCATTTGTGAAAGCTCTTTTTGCAAAAATATCCAGAATAACTGAAGTCCTGTCCAGAACTTTGACATTCAGTTCTGATTCTATATTGGTCTGCTGTGAATAAGTTAACTCATCATCAAAAACAACAGCATCCGCATGGTATTGCGAACATAAATGAAGTAATTCAATTATCTTGCCTTTACCCAAATAGTATGCTGAATCCGGTTCTTCCTTATTCTGCACCATTGAAGCTACACATATACCTCCTGCTGCGAAGATAAGTGACGCAAGCTCATCCATCAGAGGTTGTGTATGTAACGAACTTAATCCTACAGCTATTATCCTTTCTGCTTTTTCCTCAGTTATCTTAGGTTCATCAATTTTTATCTGATAAAAATCCTTTAGAATCTTCATAAAAGAAGCGGTCTTTGAAATATTCTTGTATGGTCCGAAAATAACTGGCAGATTTTCACTATCAAGACAAGCACAGTACATCATGTTCATCTTACCTTCAGAAGTTATACTTACTGCAGACATGGCACTAAGTGAAGAATTTTTCAAAGTCTCAATGTCTACAGAAGAAAGATTTGCACTTCCTGAAGGATGAGTATGAATAAGCCTTATTCCTTTTACAGGTTCATAATCTGTTTTGACTAAGGATGAATCCCCTACTGCTACCATAGTAACTTTATCTTTTTTATCAATGTAAACAGCTATCTCCCTTTTTGAATGATAGGAAGCATAACATATTTTATCTAAGGTTGCTTGTGAGCAATAACAGCCTGAATCATCATAATCATCATATATGCTTAAAAGCATGTCCAGCATGCTTTTTTTTAAGCCTTCAATATTTCCGGTCAGTTTATTTTCCATTATTCTCCTGCAACGTTTATTTTCGAGATCAATAAGGATGGTGATCCTATGTTGCCGTTAGTGCCAAATGACAGGTCATCTCCTACAGTAAGTATATCCTGTAATAGTTGAAAATAATTTCCAGATACAGTTATTTGTCTGAAGTATCTGTCTTTTATGCCTTTCTTTATAGTATACCCTTTTGCAGGCAGGGAGAAATCTCCGCTTATAGCATTAAATCCTGAATGCAATGCTGAAACTTCAGTTAAAACGATCCCCTCATCCAAAGTTTTCTCCAATTCG
>JBAZFL010000208.1:0-3861 GCA_041653455.1 Clostridia bacterium | reverse complement strand
GAAAGCATTCTTTTTATATTTCTTAATCAGCATTCTTTACATACAAATCATTGACAAAATGTTATGTTGTAGTGTAAAATCACAAGGATATTATTACTTGGTAATAAATACAACAAGGCAGTTCATTCAAATCTAATGGGGGAAATAAACTGAAAAGCCTTGACAAGTTTCTATTTGCTGCATATCAATGATAATTACCAGGTTTTCGGAGGTAGATATGGATATTTTTCAGAAATGTTATAAATTCGAGATAGTTGATGAGATACGAAGCAAAGGCATATACCCGTATTTTCACGCTCTTCAGTCTAAACAGGATGTCGAAGTCATAATGGAAGGCAAACGAAGGATAATGCTTGGTTCAAACAACTATTTGGGACTTACGACAAATACTGATGTTATACAAGCAGGTTTGAATGCAATGGAGAAATATGGCACAGGATGTTCTGGATCAAGATTCTTAAACGGCACATTGCAGCTTCATCTTGAATTAGAAAGCAAACTTGCGACTTTTCTAAGACAGGAGGCTGCACTTGTTTTTTCTACCGGCTTTCAGACTAATTTAGGTATAATCTCTGCTATTTCAGGCCATAAAGATTACCTTATATGTGACAAGGAAAACCACGCATCAATATATGACGGGTGCAGGCTATCATATGGTACCTTATTAAGATTCAGACATAATGACATGAATGATTTGGAAACACAGCTGAAGAAGGTTCCAGAGACATCAGGTGCCTTGATAATTACAGATGGAGTTTTTTCAATGGGTGGAGATATTGCTAATCTGCCTTCAATAGTCAGTCTTGCAAAGAAGTACGGCGCAAGAGTTATGGTCGATGATTCTCATGGACTTGGCGTTATAGGAGATGGCGGAAGAGGAACTGCAAGTTATTACGGACTGGAAAAAGAAGTTGACATATATATGGGTACATTTTCAAAATCGCTTGCAAGCCTTGGAGGTTTTATGGCAGCAGATGAAAAAGTGATTGATTATGTACGGCATAATTCGAGACCTTTCATTTTCTCAGCTTCTATGACTCCATCAAGCTGCGCAGTAGCATTGGCTGCGTTAAACCATCTAGAAGCCCATCCTGAGCTTCCAAAGAGATTAATGGATATATCATGCTACTTCAGAAAGAAACTCAAAGAAAAGGGAATAAAGACCCGTGATTCTCTCACACCAATAATTCCTATTTATACATACGATATGATGACTACTCTTACAATAGCAAAAGAACTATATGAAGACGGAGTATATGTAAACTGCTCTCTGCCACCAGCCACCGCTCCAAATGAATGTCTGTTACGAACCAGCCTGATGGCGACTCATACGGAAGCATTGATTGATGAAGCATCAGAGATAATAAAAAAAGTACTGGAAAGGCATAATCTGTAATGGATACGAAAGTTGCTGTAGTAACAGGAGCAAGCAGCGGTATCGGATTGTCATCTGCTATTGCATTAATTAGCAAAGGATATACTGTCTATGATTTGAGCCGCCGTGATTTTCTTCATGAAAAAATCAAACACATAAAATGCGATGTATCTGTCTATGAATCTGTCCAGAAAGCAATTGACCAGGTTATTAAAGATTCAGGCAGGATTGACTTACTTGTGACAAGCGCTGGATTTGGAGTTGCTGGAGCTGTAGAATTTATGGATATCAGTGATGCGAAAAACCAGCTTGATGTGAATTTTTTCGGCACAGTAAATGCAGTTAAAGCAGTCCTGCCATATATGAGAAATAAAAACAAAGGCAGGATAATATGCATATCCTCTGTTGCAGCTGCAATACCTATTCCCTTTCAGACATATTATTCTGTTTCAAAAGCTGCTATAAACTCCTTTGTATTGGCTTTGTCAAATGAAATAAAACCTTTTGGCGTGTCCATATGCTCAGTTATGCCAGGAGATATAAAAACAGGCTTCACTTCTTCAAGAAAAACTGATCTGTCAGGAAATGAGATTTATGAAAACAGGATCAGAAGGTCAGTCTTAGTAATGGAGAATGATGAGATAAATGGCATGTCTCCAGACAAGGTTGCTGTATTTATTACGAAATTAATTGAAAAAAGAAGAGTTAAGCCGATTTATGCTATCGGCTTAAAATATAAACTATTCGTTTTACTGTCTATAATACTTCCAAAGAAAGCTGTCAGCGCTATAGTAGCTTCTTTGTATGCCAGATAAATGTGACCGATATCTTATGGCTCTAAATATACCACTCTATTCGAAAAGTTATTCTTAATACACCATGTATCAGCATATGACCCTTTGGTAACATATATTGTCTGAAGTTCAGTTCCTGCAAAACTGTCTGGTCTTATTTCGTTTACTGATGACGGAATAGTTATGGAAGTTAATGAAGTACAATATGAAAATGCACCATATCCTATGGATTCCAAGCCTTCAGGCAACGTAACCATTGACAAAGAGCTGCATTCATAAAAAACATAATCCCCTATTTTTTTAACTGCTGACGGTATATTGATATCTGTAAGTGAAGAGCATTTGCTAAAGGTTTCTCGGCCAAGCTCAGTAATCATTGTAGGAAGTATTGCTGTTGTCATAGATGAATTGCCATAAAACATATATACTCCCATTTCTGTTACAGATGATGGGATATTTATAGATACCAGGTTTGGATTATCTGAAAAAGCTGAATCACCCAGTTTTACAACAGAGTTTGGAATATCTATGGTTATAAGGGAAGTTACGGATAATGCTCTTGCTCCTATTCTTGTGACACTGTCAGGAATGCGGATAATGGATAATGACTGTTTATTATAGAAAGCCCAGTCAGCTATTTCATTGACTTTTATATCATATATGTATTTTGGTATTATTACCTTTGAAACATCTTTTAAATATCCCTTTACTGTTCCGGTTTCTTTTTCAAAAATAAAATCCGTTATATCCACAAACTCTGCAATATAAGTGAAATCTTCTGTTACAGTTACAGTTCGAGATAGCTCATCAACACCATCATTCCATTGATAAAGCGAATTTTCATTTTTTGGCGTCACGGATATCTGTATCTGCGTTCCTTCAGTAAACATACCCCCGCCTGTTACAGTACCTTTCGTCTCGTCACATATTACAGATATTACATACAATCTTTTAAACAAAGCAGTATATGTAATATCCTTTTCAACAATTATAGTTTTTTTCGCTGATGTATCATTATCAGACCATCTGTCAAATACATATCCTTCTTTTGCTACAGCAGTAATTTCGACGCTTTCACCTGGTTTGTATTTCCCGCTTCCTTTTGTTGTTCCCTGCTGCTCATCGCATACAGCATTTATTGAATACCTGTTATCTACACAAGCTGTCATTCCTGTAAGAATAATTGATAATAGCAATAAAGCGGTTATTATTTTTACTAATCTCATCAGTTACCTCTTTCGTACCAGTATTATGTATCAATTATATATTATTTTAAGATGTGTTTGAATACTAAAATAAGATAAATCTGATGAGCAGGTTTTATTCCATACTGTTTATGAGTATATATTATACCCGTTCTTATCCTTCTCTTTTACTCTGTACATTGCCTTATCCGCAATCCTTAACAATTCTTCAATATCTGCCCCATCATGCGGATAGATGCAAAAGCCGATACTTGCAGTTATATTAATGTTCGTCCCTGCTTTTGGTATTTTCATGCTAATGGCGGCTAAAGTATCTTGTCCGATTTTTTCTAGCGCCTCTGGTCCATAATCATTTGGTATCATGGCGACAAATTCATCCCCTCCAATTCTGCATATTATGGAATTCTCGGGTAAAACTTTTACAAGTCTTTTAGCTATAATATCCAACACATTATCGCCGACATCGTGCCCATACGTATCATTTATC
>JBAZFL010000207.1:0-3886 GCA_041653455.1 Clostridia bacterium | reverse complement strand
TGCGTAACAGAAAAGACTGCATAAAAGACGAGGACTCAGGCAAGGCGTCTTATTGTCATGTCTTGAAACAAAGAAATACCAGTGCCTCAACGCTTACCCCGCATTGACGCACTGGTATTCTCCAAAGCCTGCTACTTGTCCTTCTATTTTTCTTTCTTTATTAAGTTAATAAATTATTTTTCCCAAAACTCTTTACACTAACGTTCTACGAATTAATACAGCTTAACTACAGCTGTTCTGGAATTATCCACACACCACTGATATGCATATGAACCTTCCTTAACATATATAGAGGAAAGCTTTTCACAGCCAAAGAAAACCTGATCACTTATGGTATCTACGCTTCTGGGTATTTTAATAGATGACAGATTAATACAATCCCAGAAAGCTCCAGCTCTTATGCTCTGTGTTCCTTCAGGCACTTCAATGCTGATAATATTCGAGCAGTTCTTAAAAGCAGTAGGACCGATTTCTATAAGTCCTTCTGGAAGATTAACTGTTGTTAAAAAGGTATTATTGCAAAATGCATTCCTGTCAAGATGCGTTACATTATCAGGAACTGTATATTCCTTTCCGGTCTTCTGAGGAGGATAAATAATCAGTCTGGACATGTCTTTACTGAATAAGATGCCCTCATTAACCGTATAATATTCATTTCCTTCTGAAATGGTTATTTCCTTAAGTTTATCACAGCCTATAAATGCATTTTCCCCTAAATCCTTAAGATCCTTTGGTATATTGAATGTTGTAATTGATTTACAGCTGTAAAATGCATTATTGCCTATTGTTTTCACGGTATCCGGCAACGTTATGGAAGTTGCATCAGTACAGCCCCAGAAAGCATTAGATAACACCCCTGTCACTGGAAGGCCTTTAATCTGAGCAGGAACTGATATCCTGTTGCTCTTACCATGATATTCAGTTATATGGACTTCCTCTCCATTTATTATATTTATTGAAAATAGGGTTTCCTTTGTATCTGAGCAGGAAGTTAAAACACCTACTGCTATAACAAGCATTAAAACAATGGTTACTATCTTTATATTCCTCTTCATCTTACCTCCAAACAACTCTTATCTTCATATATATACCATAAATGTGACAGCATTGTCATCAAAAGATAGAATAACAATAAAAATTAGACTTTTTATTTATGTAATGTTATAATCCGAAATTAATAATATTAAGAAGTATGGAAGGGGTTTACATGAAAACCGTGGTTTTGATTAAAGACTGCACACTTAAGAACTGTGAAACGGATAAAGCTTTGAATATAAGCTTTAAGGAAAAACTGGAAATCGCAAAACAATTGGAGAATATAAATACCGATATTATAGAGACAGGTTATGCAGACACATCTCAAGGAGCATTTATTGCTGTAAAAACAATAGCATCAAGCCTTAAAAAAAGCATACTCTGCTGTCCTGCAAAGCCAGACAAGTCCAGCATAGAAAAAACATATGAAGCAATAAAAGGCGCAGCAAAACCAAGAATTCATATATTCCTTCCGCTATCAGCTGTTAACATGGAATACCAGCTGCATATGAAGAAAAACCAGGTTCTGGAAACTGTTAAAGAAATTGTAACATATGCTAAAAGTTTGTGTGATGACATAGAATTCACAGCTCTTGATGCAACAAGAAGCGATCTTCTCTTTTTAATTGAGGTTATAAATGCAGCAATTGATGCAGGTGCTGCTACTATTGGTGTTGAAGACACAGTCGGTCAGATGCTTCCAGATGAAACATATGCATTTGTAACCAGCTTAAGCAAATCTCTTACTCTTAACGACAAGGTCTTGTTTTCATTCAGAGCAAAAAACGAGATGGGAATAGCTGTAGCTAACAGCATATCTGCAGTTAAAGCAGGAGCAGATCAGATATCCTGTTCTATAAACGGAACCGCAAATGATGCTAGCTTAGAGGAAACTGTTACGGCAATCCATACAAGATCCGATGCCCTTAACGCGGAATGCAATATGCTTATACCTCAGCTTAACCGCGCTTCAGTACTATTAGCAGGGATAGCAGACATAAAAAATGGTAATACAAAGGACACAGTAAATACAGGAATAATTGCAAATGAAACTGATCTAGTAAACAAAGAAATTGACCTTTATTCTTTTAGATCGTTTATTGAAGGTCTTGGCTATGCTCTTACAGATAAGGATATAGAAAAGATATATGATATATTCAAAGAGCTTTCAGGAAAAAAACAACAGGTATATACAAAAGATATTGAAGCAATTATAGGAAGAGAAGCAGTACAGGTTCCAAGAGTATACCAGCTGGACAGGTTTGTTATAAACAGCGGAAATAAAATAACCTCCACAGCTGCAGTAAGATTGAAATATAACGACAAGCCTTTAGAAGGCGTAGCTTTTGGAGACGGGCCTATTGATGCTGCTTTTCATGTAATAGGAAAAATAATGGGAATGAATATTGAGCTGTTTGATTTTAATCTTAAGTCTGTTACCGAAGGCAAAGATGCTTTAGGCGCTGCGACTGTCAAGATCCGATATAACGGCAACATATATGCAGGAAGAGGATTATCTACTGATGTTATTGAATCCTCCATTATGGCATACATAAATGCAGTAAATAAAATGCTATATGAGGAAGGAATACAATGAAATACGCATTCTCCACAATAAGCTGGAAAAGCTTCACATGGAAAGAAGCTGTTGCGATGGCAAAAGACTTGGGCTTCTCAGGAATTGAAGTTAGAGGACTGGAAAATAGCGCATACGCTGTAGATGCTAAACCTTTTTCTCCAGAACAGGTATTAAAAACTGCTGAACAGCTTGCTAACCTACATCTGGAGGTTACCTGTTTTTCCACTGCATGCAATCTAAATGATACTGCAAACAAACCAGAGAATATCCGTCAGTTAAAAGCATACATAGACCTTTGTGCGAAAATGGGCACGTCATTTATAAGGCTGCTGCCAGATGCTGCAATAGCGCCAAATGAATTAGCGACTGATGAGGCGGTAATCTCAGTAATAACAGAAATACTGCCATATGCTGAAAAGAAACATGTAACCTTACTTTTAGAAACAATCGGCATTTACTGTGATACAGACAGATTAAGAAAAGTTCTTGAACATTTCGCATCAGATAATCTTGCAGCATTATGGGATATTCATCATCCTTACAGATTTAATAATGAGTCACCGGAAAAAACAGTACAGAATTTAGGAGCATATATAAAATATGTGCACATGAAAGATTCTGTAATTAATGATGGGAAACTAGAATATAGACTGATGGGTGAAGGCGATCTTCCTATACAGGATATTATCGGGGCATTGAAATCCATAAATTATGACGGATATATATCATATGAGTGGATAATGAGCTGGTCATCTGATTTAGATGACCCCGGAATAGTATTTCCTCATTTCATGAACTATATGACCACTAAGTATGACGATAGCAAGACTGCTAAGAAGCTCTACTTCAATAAAGCGAAAACTGGCCGCTTTGTATGGAAGAAAGAAGAATTGATAGATTCCACTTTCCCGCAGGTTCTAGACAGAATGGCAGAAGAATTTCCAGATCAGTATGCGTTCCGTTATACTACTTTAGATTATACAAGGACATACTCTCAATTTCGTGATGATGTAGACACCTTCGCCCGCTCTTTAATAACACTTGGAGTTAAAAGAGGAGACCATGTTGCAGTATGGGCGACAAATATACCTCAGTGGTTTATAACATTCTGGGCAACAACTAAAATTGGTGCAGTTCTGGTAACTGTCAATACTGCATACAAGATACATGAAGCAGAATATCTTTTCCGACAGTCTGATACACATACTATAGTCATGATAGAAGGTTATAAAGATTCACCTTATGCAGAAATAGTCAAAGAACTGTGTCCTG
>JBAZFL010000206.1:0-3894 GCA_041653455.1 Clostridia bacterium | reverse complement strand
GTTTTTAAGCGCTAAGCTCAGTATCTCATGAGCTGCTTGTATATCGGGCTTGCCTGTTGTGTTGTTAATGCCGTAGTCCATTCCTAATTGAACGGTTCCCAAGGTCATTTTAGAAATTTTTCTCATATTGCTTTCTTATCCTTTACTTTATTTGATATATTCATGAAATACTCTCCAAGCCCGATAACATCCGCACCGACGCTTATGAAGTTGTATCCCTCACTGACAAGAGCATCAATGTTATTAATGCTTCCCACAGTACCTGCTATCTTTCCGTTTTCCCTTGCTTTCTTTGCGATAAGCTTTCTTGTTTTTTCTATCTTGGGATTATCCCATACGCATGGAGCCCCAATGCCTTGCGAAAAATCAGCAGGACCGAAAAAAATCATATCAGCTCCAGGAAGCTGGCATATCTGCTCTAGTTCATCTAAGGGCTCAGGGTCTTCTATCTGCAAAGCTATGAATCTGTTTTTGTTGACAAACTCCATATATTCTTTCGTATCTTTCATCCCATACAGTCCGTCAGCATTCCCGCTGTCTAACGGCCTTCTGCCAATAGGATGGAACTTAGTATAGTATTGAATAGTTTTGGCATCATCAAGACTCATCACATGAGGGACCATTATACCAGTGCTGTCAGATTCCAAAGGATGTATAAGGTCAGAGTAACTTCCTCTTTTAACCCTCGTGATTATATCTGTATCATAAGCTTTTGATGCTAAGATAAGTTTTTCTATATCAGAAATGGAATTGGGCACATGTTCAAGATCAACCCATATACAGTCAAAACCTGCTAAAGCTGCAATAGCTGCAACTCTGGAATCATATGTATTAAGTTTTGTACAAGTTGCCACATATCCGCCTTTTATCCGTTCAAGTACTCTGCTTGGTTTGAAATTCATGGTTATTCTCCATTGATATGTTTTTACATCTTTTTAGATTATATATCATGTACTAAAAAAAATTAATAAAAAAAATATATATTTCAATATTGCATTGTAATTTTAATTAAAAACAAATAATATATATAGCAAGCACTGTTATATAGTCGGTTTTACATTGGGGGGAAGTCCTAATGCCAGATTCGTGGCCTTTAAAGGACAAAGATTTAAAGATTGGTATTTTAGGTATGACAGAGGGGAATGGTCATCCTTACTCTTGGAGCGCGATTTTCAACGGATATAGCAAAGAGCATATGGATAAGAGCCCGTATCCTGGGATAGCGGAGTATCTTAATAAGCAGCCCTCTGGAAATTTTGGCATAAAAGATGCTCATATTACACATATCTGCTGTGATAATTATGACGATGCCTTATCGGTAGCTAAATGTTCCAATATTAAGAATGCAGTTAAAAAACCAGAGGATATGATAGGTAAGGTCGATGCGGTAATATGCGCAACCGATATACCTTCTGAGCATGTAACAAGATGCAGGCCTTTTATAGAAGCAGGCATACCTGTTTTCATAGACAAGCCTTTAGCTGATAACGAGGAAGATTTAAAGACATTTATAAGCTGGAAAAATTCCGGTTTCCATTTCATATCCTCCTCATCCATGAGATACAAGAAAAGCTTAGAGCCTTACCATAAAAACCATCATGAACTGGGCGAGCTTATGTACATATGCCAGCCTATGTGTAAAAAATGGGAAACTTATGGCATTCATGCATTAGAGTCGGTTTATCCGTTTTTGGGACCGGGATTTCTTACAGTACAGAATACAGGGACATCTGAAAGCAATATGGTGCATATTACACACAAATCAGGATGCGATGTGCACATACCATTAAAAAAAGAAATGTATGGCGCATTTTCCGTAACTTTGCTAGTCGGAAGATATGGAAATATCGCTTTATCTGATAACGACCATTACTATTCCTTCAAAAAACAGCAAGAAATGTTTGTCCGATATTTAAGAACAGGTATTGAGCCTTTTGATTTTAAGGAAACTATTGAGCTTACCAAAATGGTTATAGCTGGTATACAAAGTCTGAAATCGGGGGGAGGGGTCATCATTCTTGATGACATAAATAGGAGATGACCGTGGATAAAATGTTCAGCGTGAAGGGAAAAAAAATACTTATATGCGGGAATGACTCAGTTTATTTGCATTCTATAGCAAAAGGGTTGGACCAGGCTATGGCTTTAGTTTATGTATGCGGACCTCACTATATATCCGGACTTAACGGATTCGAGTTCTTCGAGCTTCAGTGCGATAATGAAGAAGAGATGCTTTCTTCGCTTAATCTGATTAAAAACCGTATAGGCGACATAGATTGCTTTATATGGGCTGACATGCAAAAGACCCAGCCAGGGTGGGATCACGAGTTCAATGTAATAGATAAGGAATTGAAAAAGCATATGCTGGGGATGGTACTTAGCGTTAAGCATATAGGCTCAATGATGGCAGACAAGAAAAAAGGGTCAATAGTTATTCTTGCAGATTATGCTTCACTTGTAGGATTTGATGTTAATAATTATGAGGATAATGAAGAGCTGTTTGATAAAGATTTTTCTTTGGAGTATGGATATATTCAGGGTGGATACATTACATATGCAAAACAGGCAGCAGGATATCTGGGGCAGTTCAATGTAAGGTGTAATGTTCTAGCATGCGCCCCTTTGAAAGGCACTTATCCTTCAGAGTTTGAAGAAAGATTCATGCAGCACTCACACATTAAAAGAATGGCCGTAAAAGAAGATGTATTATCAGCGGTAATATATCTTTGTTCTGATGCTTCAGAATATGTAACAGGGATTGTCATGCCTGTTGATGGAGGATATACTGCGAAATGAGTATATTACAGAAATTTTCCCTGGAAAACAAAGTAGTTTTAATAACAGGAGGAAGGCAGTTATACGGAAAATCCAGTTCAATTGCATTAGCTCAGGCCAAAGCGACATTGTACATAGCGACACATTCTATAGAAAAGGCTCTGCCGTTTATTGACGAATTAAATCAAATGGGCGGTACTGCATATGCAATAGAGTTTGACCAGGAAAATCCTCAATCCATTAAGCGCATGTTTGAAAATGTCATATCTAAAGAAGGACGTATTGATGTCTTCATAAATGCAAGCAGGGTGAAACCTGGAAGTTTCGGATGGGAGCAGAAAATATCGGATTTGGAATATTCCATAAGATGCAACGGAGCGGCTTTTCTGTATATGAACCGTCTTGTTGGCGAGCAGATGATAAAGCAGAAAAGCGGCTCCATGATACTGTTTAGTTCGATGATGGGGCTGGTCGGAGTAGAAAGCCACAATTATGACGGAGCAGAGGAAATGAAAAAAGGCGCATATTCGCACGACTACGCTGTCGTAAAATCCGGAGTGAACGGATGGACCAGACATGCAGCAAGCTACTATGGAAGATATGGCATCAGGGTTAACGCGATATGCCCAGGAGGCCTGGAAACACCTGATATGAATCCGTCATTTGTAAAGAACTATTCTTTGCATACACAGTTAAATCGGATGGCTGATAATGAGGATATTAAGGGAATTGTGGTGTTCTTAGCATCTGATGCTTCAAAATATGTAACAGGAACCATAATACCGGTTGACGGAGGATATGTAGGCATCTGATATGGCAAAACTTATTATGGAACGTAAAATGGGTGATAATTTATACCTCCACAAAGATTTTCATGCAAGTATGGATATTGCTTTGGCATATATTGATAAAAGGTATGGAAAAGAAGGTATAGAAGAATATCTTGCCAGGTTTACCGATTCTTATCATAAAGGGCTTATAGGGAAGATACAAGAAGAAGGCCTTAGTGTATTTAAAGATTATCTGGTTTCCATCTTCGCCATCGAAGAATGTGCAGATTGCCTTAAAGTAACAATGAATGAAGAGTCGCTGTATGCTGTTATTTCGAAAGGCTTTTAT
>JBAZFL010000205.1:0-3904 GCA_041653455.1 Clostridia bacterium | reverse complement strand
AGAATTCTTCTAAAGAGTACTCTATTCCTGTTTCTTCCAGGATACAGGACAATATATATCTTACAGCAGTTAAAGGTGCTTTCTCATCAAAAGAATTGAAATCCTTCTTTAAATGCATAATATCAGTAGGAGTCAGCCCTATCCTTATAATGATACCCTCTGCTTCCAGCCTCTTGGTGTTTATTGTATAAATATCTCTGTTAAGAGAATTAGCTGCCTTTTCCAAAAGCATCGGACTGTTTTCCACAAGCCTGCAAAGGTCAAGTTCCTCCTTAGAAAATACTGAACTGTTAGTAGGTTTTTTCTGAAGATACAGAAATTCATATAAAGGATAACTGTGATATTTTTTCGAATCTGCAAGCTCTTCTAGCTCTTTGTTTATTTCAGGCCATCTGCTGGCTGCAACACATAAAGGGATCATCCTTTGGGTAAGCTGTATCACTTTTCCATGTTCCACCCTTATTGCGCTGTCTCCTCCCAGTCCGAAAGTATCTATATATACCCCATGGACAAAAGTCTTCCATGATCCTATCTTAACGCCGCTATCAGCATTCAATGGTATCCCGTTTTTGACTATCGATATATCAGTAGTAGTTCCTCCCATATCAATTATCATGCAATTCTGCTCATCAGTTATATTTATACCGCCTGTCACAGAAGAAGCAGGTCCTGATAGAATTGTTTCAACCGGTTTCATTTTTGAATACTGCTCAGACATTTTAGTGCTGTCGCTTCTGACCACAGCAATAGGAGCATTAATGTTTTTTTCCTTTAGCGCAGTCTTTATGCTTTCCAGAAACTGTTGGATTATGGGTATTAGTTTGGCGTTCAGCAATGTGCTGGAACCCCTCTGTATTGAATTGAGTTCATAAAAAAGCTCGTGACCGCAAACAACAGGGATGTCATATCTTTCCTGTACCTGCTGTTTAGCAGCTTTCTCCAGCATGGCTCCGTTATTCATAGCAAATACTTCCACAATACCTAATCCCTGCGCATCGGACAGCCATTCATCCAGCTCTGAAAAGAGCCTGTCCCATTCCGGTTCCTGTGCTTTACTGCCATTAAAGTCGCTGCTATTCTGGCAAAGATAAACATCATTCTTGTTAGTAAGCCCGTAATTCATGCCTACCATATCAAAGACTTTTTTATCCACTCCGAAAAACATAAGCTTGGCTCTGCCGCCTTTATTCTCCACGCATGCATTTGTCGCCAAAGTCGTGGATAATGCTACAATTTCTATTTTTGGGAAATAATTCTCATCAAGAAGAGATAATGCATTTATTATCCCTGTCTCCAAATGATCATGAGTAGTTAGGGCTTTTGAAGAACACAATACCCTGTTTGAGTTAAAATCATATACAACGGCGTCTGTATAAGTGCCGCCTGTATCAATTCCGATACCAAGTGCCATAAAACACCTCCAAACGGTAATATTCTATATAACCGAAGGATAATTTACCACATATTTTTTATTTTCATTACAGATATATAAGTCTGCCGCCCTCTTTTCTTGATTGTTCTGCTAGCATTACATTACGATGGCTCACAATGGTAGTGTCTATAAAGGTAAGATCATCTGTTTTCATGGGTTTGCCTGACAATAGCTTAATAAAGTTCTTTACTATTGCTATATCACCGGATATATGGACAAAGTGTATGACTCCTGCATAAACGGTTTTTTTTCCCTTACCAAACATATTAATTGTAAACCTTCCTTTTGACTCATCACATAAGATATCAGCTTTTTCCATATGTATACTTGTTCTCCTGTAATTAAGTCTGGAAAATGCTGTAACATTCAAATTCACATATCTGTTATCACCGTAATCCATTGTAACTACCTGATGGTCGCATGCGTTATTGTCACACTTATATACACACCTTCCGAACAGACCGTTTCGTAATGAATCATATTTATCTTCCCGGTTATATTTTGGCTTTCCAGTTATTACATTTCCTAGAAATTTCAGAAAAGTAAATCTCCATATGGGTGCAGTTATATACAGCTCTTCTGCATCATAAGGGCATTTGCTTCTTACATGCTTAGGACATTCAAGACATACTTTCCCGCTTTCCTCTGGCGAGTTATCCTTTTTAAAGTAAGACAGGCTGCCATAAGATGATATTGATCTGCATCCATCCCCCATGAGCCAGTGAATCAAATCAAAATCATGGCAGCATTTTGCCATCAGCATTGGGGTTGTTTTTTCTGAATCCCTCCAGTTGCCTCTTACATAACTGTGTGCAAAATGGAAATAACCTATGTTCTCTGTATGCTCTACGGATATAATCTTTCCATATCTCCCGCTTTTAACAAGCTGATTCATTTTTTTGAAAAATGGGGAGTACCTCATTACATGGCAGACAACCACATATAGGCCTTTCTGCTTTGCCTTGTCACGTATTTCCTCACACTCGGATATATTAGTTGAAACAGGTTTTTCCAGCATTATATGATAACCGCATTCTATTGCAGCAATTGCTTGGCGGTAATGATCATTATCCATCGTGCATATATATATGGCATCTGCCAATCTGCCTGCTTTGAAAAAGTCCTCTTCATTAATATACCTGTTTTCTTTATCAACTTTATACTTATCTCCATATGTATTCAGCCTGTACTCATCACAATCACATAATGCGGTTATCTTAGCTTTTCTGCCATTTAATAACTTTGTCCACCTCATATATCCGCTTCCTCTGTTTCCTAGGCCGATTACTGCAATTGTAATCATTTTATAGTCTCCCACATTTTCCATATTTCCGGCTCATACCCAATCGTTACTTTTCCGGAATTCCTAACGACAGGAGTTTTTATAAGATGCTGATTCTCCAGAAGCATATTTGCCCTGTCCTGATCTTTTGCATACTTTAACTGCATAAGTTTGTCTTGATCTTTTGCTTTTGAATCAAGAATCTTATCTATACCGTTTGCTGCCAATATGATCTTCTCCAGTTCACCTTTGCTCATTCCCTTATCGAGAATATCAATGTATTGAAAAAGTATCTTCCTCTCTTTGAAATATCTTTCTGCTTTTTTAGTGTCAAAGCACTTGCTCTTACCGAAAATCTGAATATTCATGTCCTCTGCCTTTATATTGCTTAATGGATATATTTTATCATAAATCTAAAGACATATTTTGAATATGTGTGCTTGTAAGTTTGCAAGCACGATAATATAATCTATGCAAGAGGCGTTATGACAGGTAAAAACAGGATTCAAGCAGTATTTAATAAGGAAATACCCGATCATGTTCCGACATTTGAGTGGGATATTTACAAGGGATTAATGAAAAGCATCAGTGATACAACTGATGCATGTGATTTTGTTATGCAAAATGACATTGACGGTATCGCAGTATGGCAAGACAGAAGAATAAATAGAATCAATGATTATAGTTTTATTGACGAATTCAAAGTGGTAAGAGCATATTCTGACGAATATCCCTCAGCTCTGGATTATCCTATCAAAGATGCTAAAGACCTGTCCTCATACAAAATGCCGGATGCTGATGATGAAGCGATATATTCGACATTGGTACACTCAATTGAAAGAATTGGTAAAGAAAAAGGTGTAATCGGCAGAGTCAGGGATGTATTTTCCCTGCCAAGGGATCTTCTGGGATTCGAAAACTGCCTAATGGATTTTATTATTGAACCAGAACTTGTAAGCGAGATAATGGAAATGTCCATAGAATACAGTCTTAAGGTTGCCAAGAATATGAAAAGCATGGGTATCGGTATTATAGGGTGTCTTGATGATATAGCAGATTCCAAAGGCCCCTTCATGGGACCAGAGCTTTACAGAAAGCAGGTATTGCCATATTTTAAGAAATTTATTGCAGGCTGCCATTCAATAGGACTTAAAGTAATAAAACATTCAGACGGGAACCTTAATCCGATA
>JBAZFL010000204.1:0-3943 GCA_041653455.1 Clostridia bacterium | reverse complement strand
AGAATTGAATTATCACACAATAAAAAAAGGTGATATTTTTGAGGGTTACGAAATAGGCGCTGATGCAGAGAACTATTGCATATATGTAAATGATCCATTAAAAACAACAATTGCTAAAGCAGATATTGACTTTGCTGAGATAAAGAATGTATACGTAAAGCAGAATGACTATGTTGAAGAAGGTGACATTCTTATAGAATATCTATATGAAATGGATAAAGATACTGCATTTAAATACGATTTGGCCAAAAGAAGAGCCGAACTTAGATATGAAAATGCATATATGCAATATATGCAGGGAAAGATAACGAAGGAAACTCTTGATGGTTTTCATAAATCTTATGTAACAGCAAAAGACAACCTTGATAAATTTTATGCAAATGAAGAAAAGTACACCTTAAGAGCTCCATGTAGCGGATATATAGCTAAAATAGTGGGGGATATAGTAACTACTTCTTTTAAACGGAATATAGCTTTTCACATATGCAATATTAAAGATGGGTTAATACTGCTATATGCTTCTGAAGATAATGAAATTGCCGCATATCCATTCTTAATATTCTCAGAAGGTGCTAAAGCAGAATTATACGACGAGGAAACGGATACAGAGTATAAAGCTACAGTAGATATGAGCAATATGTCATTTAATAAAATTTATTCTGAGTATCTGGATTCATTTTACGGAAGTGGAATACTGTATATGACGTTAGAACTGGAAGATAACAAATTACCTGAAAATATTAAATTTAATCAGAGATTTTCTGCTTCACTGATAAAAAAGCAAGCAAAGGATATACTGCTTGTTCCGACATTTTTGGTAGAAACGGAAAACACAGCAAATTCTGCAGAACCATTTAACTATTATGTATATAGAATTTCATCAGATGAGGTATTGGAACGAGTATATATAGAAATAGGTGAAACTTTTGATAATTTCTATGAAGTTAAAGATGGATTGACTGAAGGAGATATGGTGCTTATAAGATGAAAGTAAATAAAGTTAGTTTATATATAATATTTCTCATAATAATTTCTGCAGTTATTCTAACATCCTGCTCTTCTCAAACTGCAACATATGAAATACCTGTTTTTGATATAATGGAAGAAAAGTTTACTACTCTGGAGGTCAAGACGCAGGATGTAAACGACTGGGAGAAGATAAAACTATCTATTCAGACTACAGGCGGTGCAAGATATTCATTCAGTTATTCTGAATACGAACAATGCACCCTTTTTGTAACTGAAAAGGGGACTGTTGTAAAAAAAGGTGATGTTCTTGGTGTGATAACTGATAGAGACCTTGAATATGATTTGAGATTAAAACAAGAAGATTTGGAATTAAAACAATTGTTATATACTGATTTATATAACAGATATCTCAAAACAGGAGAAGGATATTATGAAATGCAGCTGGCTTTATTGGATGTAGAGCAGTCGCAGTATAATTACAACAAAGCAGCAGAAAAAATGGAGACACTTAAGTTCAAATCTTCAATAGACGGAACAATTGAAAATGTCAGCCAAACATATAAGCAGATGACTGATGAGTTTAATAATAAATACAAAGTATATACAATAACATTTACATATGCTATTGATAATTATATGATGGATATATCAATAGGAGATGCTGAGTATGATAGTTTTGAGAAGCTTGGATTAAAACCCGGTGATGTTCTGCAGGTGTATGACAGCAATAATAAAACCTACAAAGTTATGATTTACACGATGAGATACTCTACTGCTGAAAGAACATATTTAAGCAGACCTATTAGGTATGCTACTGTTACAGTCAGATTTGTAAAAGAAGAAGGCGTAGATTATACGAATATCATAAAGTATGCCCTGTACTATGATTTAACTCTAACACAATTAGAAGATGTTATTGTAATACCGAAAAATCTTGTGACTAAAACATCCGCTGGTTTATATTATACCTATGTCTTATATAATAACAAAAAGACTATCCGATACCTAACACTCGGTACGGAAGTGTTAAATTCTACATCATATGTCGTACTCTCTGGATTACATGAAAATGATCTGATTATTACTGATTCGACAATGGAATAAACCCACTTAATATTGATAAGCAGTATTCTATAATTGTTGGATCATCTGTATATTCATAATCAGGTGTGATTCCAGTTTTATGAATAGAATTTTCGTTTGGAGTAAGAACAAGGAATGTAGTAGCTTTTATATAATATCTGTTTTTTATGCCGTATGTAGTCTGACCTATGCCTTTTCCATATGTTTTTGTTCCTACAGTAGTTATATTGTCAAGATTTTCTTTTAATGCATTAATAAATATTTCCGATGCTGATGCAGAATAATTGTTTTGCATTATTATAATGTTCTCAAAATCTAATTCTCCATCTGTTTTAAGTCTAGCTATTTCCTTGGTTTTTCTATATTGAATTTTATACACTATATCATTATTTTTAAGGAAATAGCTTGCAAGCTTAAAGGATACATCAAGGTCTCCTCCGGTATTATCTCTTAAATCAATAATTATATTCTTAAAGTTTTTCAGTTGGTCAATGTAACTTCGAAAAATATCCAGACTTTCATCAGAAAAATTAGTGAACCTGAAGAGAGCTGTTTCTTCATTAAGAATTTCTATTCTAGTCCTGTTTGCTTTATCTGAACGGTTTTCAAGATAGGATTCATATTGTGAAGGTGTGTACTGATATGTATATGGATCGTTACCTGTTTTACTTATCTCATTGGAAATAAGCTCAATGGCGAGATTGTCAAAATACTTCGGATAGTCGCTATTTTTTTGAATGTCTATACCTATATTGTCTTCAAAAACCTTATCAAGCGTTTCTGTAAATATGTAATCATTAGAAATGAAGTATTTAAAAAAAAGATAATCATAATTCAGCCAGATTATTGCTGATAATGCGAATACAAGAACTAGTAATCCAATTGTAGTACCCATAAGAATATTTGTCTTTAACTGCTGTTTGCTCATATATGCACTTCCTTTAACTTTGTAATGTTGTGTTAATATATTGCTAATTCATAAATATATTAATTATTATATAGCAATAAAACTAAATGATAAGATAAAATTTGTGAAGTACTGTACTGATATTAATTAAGTAAGAATATTGTGTATATTTTTATTTACCAATTTTATTCAAGGTGATGTTATTTCCGATTTCTGATTTAAGTAAAAAGTAATCAGCAGGTTTTCTATAATCTGATGAAATAATAATATAGTTACCAGTGTCTTCCAACATGCATCCAAAAGGTGTTCCTGTAGTTTCTAAAGTTAGAGTGTCTAAAAGATTATATTGCCTGTCGAATATGTATAATGTCTGGCTGTTATAAAGATTATTATAGCCTTTGTCATCCTTCGTGCTCGTAAAAGTAATGACATATATATTATCTGGATAATAGTTAGCGATTGATTGCCATCCATCTTCAATTACTGAGTCTGCAACTTTATTCAAATGTTTTGAATTTAGATCCAATGTATAAAAACCGTCATTATGTTTATAACAGTATCCCATGCCTGATTCTAAATAAGAGTTAGTATATGCAACCCATTCATCAGTCATATAATACAGACTAGTATTTTGCAAAGATAACTTATACAATTCATAGTCCGTTCCCGTATTGTTTACATAAAAGAATATATTATCTTCAAAAATAGTAATCATTGAAGCAACTGGTACTATGCTATTACTGAAAAGTACTTCGTACTCTGAATTGTCATCAAGTCTAATACGATACAGGTTATTATCCTTGTTTCCGATTGCTCCAAAGGATTCTCCTTCTGACGCTATAAAATAGTAATATCCGTTATGGAAGCCTACACATAATATATGGCTAGGTATATCTGAATAGCTTGTGATAGGCTTTATAACTTCATGATTTGTCCCATCCATGTCCATACTTACCAAGTATAAGGTCATGCTACTACCATATT
>JBAZFL010000203.1:0-3964 GCA_041653455.1 Clostridia bacterium | reverse complement strand
AAATAGTAATATCCGTTATGGAAGCCTACACATAATATATGGCTAGGTATATCTGAATAGCTTGTGATAGGCTTTATAACTTCATGATTTGTCCCATCCATGTCCATACTTACCAAGTATAAGGTCGTGTTACGACTAAATTCAGTATAATATATTTTCCCATCATGGTATCCGATATGGGTGTTGCCAACATATGAATCGCACTCATTAGTGGTGTGATCACAATCTGTTTTTGTGCATAACTTCTTATATTGTGTATTACCATATTGCGAATAGTATATAAAATTGTCTACATATTGATACTTTCCGTATGGGGTACTTAAATAGTGTAAGTTAATCCGTCCTCCCTGATTCATGGATGAGTAATATTCATCCGGCATAGAGTAATCAGGTTCCAGTATGAGTAAACTTGATGCTTCATCAAATGAAGCTGTTGGAGTAGTACTTTCCTTCTTTTTAGAGTTAGAGCATGATGATAGCACAACTGATAATATCAATAAAGTAACAATCATAAGAAATAATTTTTTATTCATAAATAATCTCCACTCATCTTATTACCTTACAACAAACTTGTTTCAGTAATATATATTTATTTCAATATTATTATCATATTTACACATATGTAATTTGTCAATGGTTTCATTACTTGATTATTTAGTTAAGAATTGTTGTATAATATGTATTACTGATTTAATGGAGGACTAATGGGCAAGAAAAGCAACAAACTTGGAGAATGGATAAATAGCGAGCTTCCCGTAATTGCATCGGAACTTGAAACACTCAATGATGATTATTATTTACGGGAAAATACGATATCTTTAGCTGGCAAAGAAAGAGTAAAGAATATATTGTTTCTTTTACGTTCGGCGCTATTTCCTGGAGTTTACGAAAAGTGTTCAATAAGCAAAGCAAATGTTGATATGCTTATCGGCAATAATATAAGGGAGGCTGCAATTGAGCTTCGTGAAGTTATAGAGAGAGTTTTTAGTTATAAATGTGATAAGGACTGCGATCATTGTGAGATAGATCCTGATGCAATAATTATCGCTTTTTTGGAAAAAATGCCAGATATACGCCGTATGCTTCAGACTGACATACATGCTGCATATGTTGGTGACCCTGCAGCTCAGAGTTTTGAAGAGATCTTGTTAAGTTATCCGTCATTGGAAATGATGAGCATACACAGAATCGCTCATGAGCTATACAAGCTTAAAGTACCTTTAATACCAAGAATGATGAATGAATACGGTCACAGAGTAACTGGAATAGACATACATCCTGGTGCAAGTATAGGAGAGCATTTTTTCATGGATCACGGAACTGGTATAGTAATTGGCGAGACAACTGAAATAGGTAATAATGTTAAAATATATCAAGGTGTAACATTAGGTGCTAGAAGCTTTGAACTTGATGTTCATGGAAATCCTATTAAAGGTATTAAACGCCATCCGAAAATTGAAGATAACGTAATAATATACTCACATGCGACAATTTTAGGAGGAGACACCGTAATCGGGCATGATTCTATAATAGGAGCATCAGTATGGCTGATGCGATCAGTACAACCGCATTCAACAATTTATTATAATATAAGGAGTGAGCAATAAATATATGGCAGAATTAAGATGGCATCCTTTGATAAAAGATTGGGTAATGGTTGTATCGCAAAGACAGAATAGGCCACAAATGCCAAAAGATTGGTGTCCTTTCTGCAAAGGAAGCGACAAAGTGCCTGAAGATTATATTGTATTAAAATATGACAACGATTTTCCTGCACTCTCACTTGAACCGCCTGTTCCTGATGATGTTGAAACAGATTTATACAGAACTGCTTCGTCATATGGCAAATGTGAAGTCATTCTATACTCGTCGGATCATTACACAACTTTGCCGCAACTTGATGATCTTCATTTAAATGAACTCGTGAAGCTTTGGAAAGAAAGATTTACTGAGATATCTTCCTATGATAAAGTAAAATATGTATTTATTTTTGAAAACAGAGGAGAAGCAGTCGGTGTTACTATGCCGCATCCTCATGGTCAGATTTATGGATATCCTTTCATACCAAAAAAATTAGAGCTGGAACTGGATTCATGCAAAGAGCATATGGAAAAAACAGGAAATTGCCTAATATGTGATATGAACAAAGAAGAAAAAAAGTATTTAAAGCGGATAATTTTTGAAAATGATAGTTTTATGGTATATCTTCCATTCTTCACAGAATATCCATATGGGATATACATATCTTCAAAAAGGCATATACAATATATTACTCAGTTCACTGAAAAAGAGACACTAGACTTTGCTCAGACAGTGAAAACTGCAGCAGGAACTCTGGATAGTCTTTTTGGATTTACATTTCCATATATGATGTGTATGCATCAGGCTCCTGTAAATAATAATTGCGATTATGGCTATTATCATTTCCATGTAGAGTTTTTCCCACCGATGAGATCCAAAGACAGAATAAAGTTTAACGCATCAAGCGAAACTGGAGCATGGGCACATTGCAATCCTACATCAGTTGAGGAGAAGGCAGAGGAACTTAAACAAGCATATTTTAGATTTATTAATAAGAAATAGGTGACTTATGATAAAAGAAGACTTAGCACGCTTAATGAACCACGTATACGGCAGTTCTGATGAAGAAATCAGATTTTTCCAGGCTCCTGGAAGAGTTAATCTTATAGGAGAGCATATTGACTATAATGGGGGATATGTTTTTCCTGCAGCAATAGATAAAGTATCTACTGTCGCAATTAGAAAAAGACAAGATAGCATAATCAAGTTATATGCTACAGATCTTCAGTATGTTGTTGAAGCAGATTTGAATAATCTTGATCAATACAAGAGTTTAAAGTGGGGTAATTACCAGCTTGGTGTAATAGATCAACTAGTGAAGAAAGGATTAAAAATCAAAGGTGCTGAGCTTATATTTGATGATAAAGTACCATTAGGCAGTGGATTATCTTCATCGGCTGCTATTGAAGTCGTAACAGCATATGCGATGGTGCAACTGTATGGATATAAAATGGAAAAACTGGACATCGCTTTATTATGCCAGAAAGCTGAACATGAATATGTCGGTGTCAAGTGTGGGATAATGGATCAGTTCGCTTCTTCAATGGGATTAAAAGATCATGCGATGCTTCTTGACTGCAATTCTTTACAATATGAATACATTCCAATTAAACTGGATAATTACTCAATAATCATTTCAAACACTAACAAGAAAAGGTCCTTGGGATCATCAATGTATAACAAAAGAAGATCGGAATGTGAGCAAGCTCTTGTTGATATGCAGAAGAAGTTTCCTGATAAAAAGTATTTATGTGATTTCTCATATAAGGACTTCTTATCATGTTCTGATGAAATCAAGGATGCAGATTGCAAAAAAAGAGCAGAACATGCAATTTGTGAAAATCTGCGCGTCCTTGACAGCGTGAAATCATTGAGGAAAAATGATATATCTTCATTCTGCAAATATTTGAACTTGTCGCATATGTCATTACGTGACCTCTATGAGGTTTCCTGTAAAGAGCTCGATGTTCTTGTTGAAAATGCATGGATTCAAAAAGATGTATTAGGTTCAAGAATGACAGGTGCTGGATTTGGAGGATGTACTGTTTCTATAGTGAAAAGTGAATCAGTTAAAGAATTTATAGACGATATATCAAAAGTATATTTGGAAATAGTAGGATATAGCGCGTCTTTTTATATTTGTAATATTTCTGATGGTGTAAAGGAGATATAGATGAGTATTTTAGTTACTGGAGGAGCAGGTTATATAGGTTCCCATATGGTACTGCATCTTCTGGAAAAGGGTTATGAAGTTGTTATTGCAGACGATTTGTCTACAGGCAACAAAGAAGCAGTGCTTGCTAATAAATTTTATCAGGCTGATATAAAAGATGAAAAAGCAATGATGAAACTTTTTAAAGAAAATCAAATTGATGGTATAATT
>JBAZFL010000202.1:0-4006 GCA_041653455.1 Clostridia bacterium | reverse complement strand
TTTAGCATTTCTTCCTGATATCATGAAAGATCCGTATACAGGTATCCTCATATCCATATTTTTCTATGCAATAGGAGGCGGGATAATAGAAGTCATAATCTCACCGATTGCAGAAGCATGTCCGACAGATAATAAACAGAGCGTCATGAGCCTGCTTCATTCATTTTACTGCTGGGGCCATGTTCTTGTAGTAGTGCTGTCTACTGTTTTCTTTGTGATTTTCGGCATTGGAAACTGGAAGTATCTGTCTTTGTTCTGGGCACTTGTACCTCTTTTAAATGCAATATATTTCTTGAAGGTTCCAATATTTGCTCTGGACAAAGGTGAGAACGGTTACTTAAGGATAAGGGATCTATTGAAAAATAAAGTATTCTGGTTTGTAATGATATTGATGATTACAGCAGGAGCAAGCGAACAAGCCATGAGCCAGTGGGCTTCAGCTTTTGCAGAATCCGGCCTTAATGTATCAAAAACAGTAGGTGATCTGGCAGGACCTTTGGTTTTTGCAGTGCTTATGGGGATATCGAGAGTTATATTTGCTAAGAAAGGTGAAAAATGGGATCTGAGCAGATATATGATAATATGCGGAATCCTCTGCCTTACAGGATATCTGCTTGCTTCATTGTCATCATCAGCTTTAATGGGATTTGCAGGATGCGCGTTATGCGGTTTTTCTGTCGGTATAATGTGGCCAGGAACATTCTCTTTAGCATCTAAACAGATAAAATACGGAGGGACTGCATTGTTTGCTTTACTGGCTTTTGCAGGTGACTTAGGCTGTTCCTTTGGTCCATATGTAACAGGCAAGGCTGCATCTGTCTTTAACAATGATTTGAAAATCGGTCTTTTTGCTTCAATAGGATTCCCTATAGTGTTTATCGTATTTCTTTTATTGGACAGAAGGAGTAAAAGGATAAAGTTGTTATAAGCAGCTTGAGATTCTTCTGTACATATATATATAATTAAACAGTCAGAAATGTACAAGGAGGTCTTTATATGAGGATACTCAATATCGGATCTATGAACATCGATTATGTATACAAAGTCGGACATATTGTCAGTGAAGGTGAAACACAGAATGTTCTTTCTGTTGAGACTAATGTCGGAGGCAAGGGATTAAACCAGTCTGTTGCGGCAGCAAGAGCGGGAGGCATAGTTTTCCATGCAGGAATGATAGGGCATGAAGGTGATATACTTAAGAAATTTTTAAAGGATAACGGAATAGATACGGCTTTAATAGATAAATGTGACTGTGACCAGGGGCATGCGATTATACAGGTAGACAAAAAAGGCAGAAATTCCATACTTGTTTATGGAGGATCTAACAGGATGATTACAAAAGAATACATAAACAATATACTGGATGGGTTTGATTCTAAGGATATATTAATGGCAAATAATGAAATAGCTGAATTGGAATATATCATAAATAAGGCATACAAGAAGAACATGACGGTAATATTGAACGCATCTCCAATTGATGAATCTTTATTAAATATAGACCTGAAAAAGGTCACATATCTTGTTGTAAACGAGATCGAAGGAGAAGCCTTAAGTGGCGAAAAAGAACCAAAAATGATGATAGAAAGCATACTGCATAAATGTCGTGATATAAGGATAATGCTGACACTGGGAAGTGACGGTTCTGTGTATTCAGATAAAGAAAGGACGATTTATCAGGAAAGCTATAAAGTCGAAGCGAAAGACACAACTGCTGCAGGCGATACATATATGGGTTATTTTGCTGCAGGATTAGCTAATGGACTTAAGATAGAAGACTGCATGAAAACAGCAAGCATGGCAGCGGCTTTAGCAGTAATGAAATGCGGTGCTGCTGAAACCATACCGGATATAGAAGCAGTGCATAAGAAACTGTCAGGTTTGTAATTAAGGAAGAATTAGATTATATTTTTAAAAAAAAGTTAAAAAAGGTATTGACATATACCCAACTACTATATATTATTCAATAGTAAAGTAAGTATAGTATTGATGGAGGTATATATAATTTTGAATATTCAGTATAAAAAAGGGGTAATAGAACTATGCATATTCTCACTGTTGTATAAAGCAGACAGATACGGATATGACATATCAGAATATCTGTCTAGACATATAGATATATCTGATGGTACTGTTTATCCCATATTGAGAAAATTGAAAAGCGAAGGGCTGGTCACTACATATCTTTCCGAGGAAAGCGGAGGCCCGCCCAGGAAATACTACAAGCTCACAAAAACAGGAATAGACTCATATTTAAAAGACAGGCAGGAATGGCTGGACTTTGTGGATACAGTGCATGAATTGATTAAGGAGGCGGAAAATGAATAAAAAGGAATTTATGGATATATTGAAGAACAGTCTTTTAGAATCCGGGATTAATGATATAGAAGATATTCTTAATGAATATGAAGAACATTTCATATTTAAAATGGCTGATGGATTTTCAGAAGAGGAAGTATCTTTAAAACTTGGAGATCCGAAAGAACTGGCAAAGCAATTTGTGCAGGAAGAACCAAAGAAACAGCCAAAGAAGAAAAACAGGTTTTTTACAGCTATCGGACTTGTGTTTCTGGACATACTGATTGCATGTATATTTCTGTCCTTGGTGGTAGGAGTCATCGCAATAGCTGCTATAGCAGTATCAGCAGCAGCAGCAGGAGTTCTGCTTATAGCTAAAATGAATATCGCATCATTAATACCTGTAATGCCATACAAGAGCGCTGTTGTATTTGCGGTGGGTTTCTTGTCTTTAGCTATATTGATGTTCATAACTGCTGTATATGGATTCATGTGGTTCAAACAGCTTATATCTTCATATGCCCGTTTTCACAAAAACTGTATGGCAAAAGCATCTAATGAGGCTGTATATCCCGCAAAAGCATCATTCTTGCAGATTAATGGAAAACTAAAAAGAGCACTTAGAGGGACTATTTTAGTATCACTGGTCATATTCATTATCGCTTTTATATCAGGTTATGCAATATCAGCTTTTGATGCCAAATCTTTTGAATTCTGGCATGTATGGGAATGGTTCCAATGAAAAATGCAGTAATTACCGGAGCGACATCAGGGATTGGTCTTGCTGTCTGTGAAGCATTACTTCTTTCAGGACACAGGGTAATAGGTATAGGAAGAAGCGCCGAATCCTGCGAAAAAGCCAGAAATAGCTTATTAGAGAAAAATGCAAATGCAGATATTGTTTTCTTCAGTGCTGACCTTATGCAGATGGAAGAAGTAAGAATATTATCAGCAAAAATTATGGAATATATAGATATGAACTGGAATGGAAAACTGGATGTGCTCATAAACAATGCAGGTTGCGTAAGAAGCAGATACTGCACGACAAAAGAGGGTTATGAGCATCAGTTTGCGCTTAATCATCTTGGTTCTTTTCTCTTAACCTATTACTTGATTGATGCGATAATTGCAGCTAAAGGAAGGGTAATCGTCACATCTTCTGAATCTCATAAGAAAATGAAAATGAACTGGGATGATCTTATGTTTACCCGCTTTTACAGGCCTTTAAGGGTATACAAACAGTCAAAATTAGCAAATATGCTTTTCGCATTCGGGTTGAATGACAGATATTCTGTGTACGGAATAAGAGCTTACTGTGTCGATCCAGGACTGGTGAATACTGAAATAGGCTTGAAGCAGACATTCGGAATAGTAAGTCTGGTATGGTCACTAAGAAGGAAAAAAGGAGTGCAACCGGATATACCTGCAAAAACATATCTGTTTTTAACTGAAAGTGTAACACATCCTGAAGGTTTGTATATCCATAATCAGAAACAGAAGGATCATAGTTCTTATGTGAACAGGGAAAATGCAGAGAGGTTATGGAAAATGTCAGAAAAGCTATGTTCTATTGAATTTGGGAGGTTCCAATGAATGCAGTCATAACCGGAGCAGCGGGCGGTTTGGGAAGAGCTTTTGCCGTTGAGTGTGCAAAAAGAGGATATAACCTGATACTTACAGATATCTTTGAGGATGGACTGAAGATATT
>JBAZFL010000201.1:0-4032 GCA_041653455.1 Clostridia bacterium | reverse complement strand
TCATTCATCGCAAATTCATCTATTAGAAGACCGGCAAGGGCAAATCCAACCATAGGCACAATAACTAAAATCCACATGCATCCAATTGAAGTCTTTTTGCTTTTCTTTGCAGCCTCCAGTATGCTTATATCCATATATCTTTCAGAAAAACCTATGAGATTCTGTGCATTGTTATCCAGAACAATGCTATCCCCTTGTTTCTTTCCACAATTATGACAAAAAGCTGTCCCTCTATCTAAACTTGCACCACAGTTTTCGCAAAACATATTATCCCTCCATAACAGATTATATGCAGACATTCATTATAACTTATCACTATTTCCCGTGAAACCGATACATTTTTCCTATAAAATTAATGCCTGCAAGTTATATACGGATATTATACCATTTTATTATTAAGCTTACTCCAGTTTCATGCCCCATTTTTCTTGCCAATGTTTATCATATGCTATTTCCTCAGGTCTAACAGCTCTTCTTGAAAGTGCATCTGGTAAAGGTGAAAAAGGATTATGAGGCTCTGTCTGATACCAGTATGCAACAGAAGAATAGTAATCGCAGAATTCTTTGTTCTCAACAGTCCAAGCATGTTCAATGTCCACTTTAATGCTTTTTGTAAAAGGTATAGGATCCAGCATATGGAACCTGTATCCTGTTGTCTTATCTCCAGCATGGTTACATCCTTGCCATATGGAAAATCCTGAAAATGGTGATTGGTATACATGAGGGCTCCAAGCAGTAAGAAAATAATCTTCTGTGCCTGTACCCCATATTGAAGGATGATTTTCGCCATCTATGTATATTTTTTCATCTCCTTCACCAAACCAGCCTGGCCTTGTATCTTTTTCAACATTTAACACTGTACCGACATAGTTACCAGCTCCGACAGCTTCTATAATATTATAGTCTCTGTTTTGTACTGTCGGGTATTCCTGTTTATATTGAGCATGAAAATACAATATATCATCGTTGGGTTTGTCCTGTTTCTGCCAGTCAATATTCCAGTAAAATGACCTGACTTCTTCCTCTGCTTCATTGGTAAGTGTCATTAAAGCTCTTTTATTGAAAGGCATTTCAAACCAGCAGTTCCTGCCTTTTCCCCTATTAAGAGAAGTAATGGGAAGAGATATAACCTCGCTTTCCATTCCATGTCCAGAACAGAAAAAATCTCCGATAGGCACCTCTACACTGGGGGTTTCTTCATTATCCCAGTAGATTCGCAATACAAGCATTCTATTGAACATATGTATTTTTTCTGCAGCAATAGTACACCACCAGTGCACTATTTTGCCAGGTCCTTCTATATCAGCCATTACCAAAGTTTCGCTTGGCTTTATGCTTCTAAGGTCAAGATTTCCTCCTGATCTGTCATAACTAGATTCCCTCATTGCTTTAAATGAAGATTTTTTTGTAAGTTCTGTAAACATTTAAGTTACCTTCTTTCTATGGGTTTTCTTTCCTCTGCGGGAAGCATTTTTACAAATGAAGTGTGTGGTTCATTCTGATACCAGTAGGCTACTGAAGATATATCATCCCCTCTATCGTTAGCATGACCATGTTCGATGCTGACCCTTATACTTTTTTCAAAAGGAATTGGATCTGCAACATGGTACCTGTATACGCAGACTTTACCCTTGTTATGATGGGTATTGCCGAAATCATTATACTCACACCATGGTTGGCCGCTATATAAATGGCTTACTTTCTGCATTCCCCAGGCATGGCACAGATAATCTTCAGATCCTGTTCCATGAAGGTCTGGAGGCCATTTGTCAGCATCCTCTCTGTCAACAAATATCATGTCATCACCTTCGCCCCACCAGTTACCTTCAACATTGTCAATACTCATATTGGTTCCGATATAGTGACCTTTCCCGTGAGCCTCGAGTATGAGATAATTATCCTTATCCGTTAGGTTCTCACCACCATTATCTTTTATTGCGACAGGTTTTTCTCTTCTCCACTGAGCATGGAAATATAGGGAATCTTCTGATATAACTTTATGTTCCTGATAATCTATATAGAAATATATGATTATACTAATATCCTGCTCATTTACTACCTCAATTCGCGCATTTTTTCTAAATGGCATAGGTATCCAGCAATTCATCGCTACTCTGGGGTTTATCGTCCCTTGAATAGAATCATTGCAGGATGTATTGAAAAGAGCACATTGATATGAATAAGCGCGTGCATGCCCAAGACCAAAAAAATCACCAACAGGACACTCAACTGAAGGTTCTGTCTCATCATCCCAGTACATCTTAATCAGGACTTTCCGAAGCGAATATGTATCAAACTCTCTTTTATCTTCTTCTCCCCATTTTCCGAATATAGTGAACCAGACATGGCTTATTATCCCAGGACCAGTTATGTCAGCGATGGTTTTTGCTGATTGGGCATCTATAACCCATCTGTCTGCATTACCGCCTGTTTTGTCATATGAGCTTATTCTTTTTGCTTTAAAATTTTTAAGCTTCGAAAGATTTTCAAACATAATTAAAACTCCTTTTCCATAAGTTTCATTGTATTATGCATAGTTGCAACAAACAACTGATTTATATGAATTTAAGAAAGATCTCATAAATTATGAGATCAGAAGTAAGTTTAATATGAGGATATGCCTTTTATTATTGTGCAAGATTAACAGTAACGCATTTATTGCTTACCCCATCATATGCTATCAGAAGATATGGTGTTCCGCTTACAGGTTCAGTAACCATATTCAGAGTTCCGTCATAAGAGTATAAAGCTACGGCATTTGATAAGGAATATGAGAGTTCATAACCAGTTGCGGTACGTACAAGATATCTGCCATCAAGCGTTATAACATATCCGCCTACTATATCCCATCTGTACTTATTTGTCGTAGTCAGAACAGGCTTATCTGCCAATAGGACATTATCTATAGCAAACTGAGATACATTAACATAGTATTTTCCTTCTTCAGCTCCAGTACTTAATACTGTGGAGAATGTGACATGCCCGTCATCATCAATATCTACCACCCATAACCTGTCACTTACTCCGGTAAATGTTGCCGCATCCATGCCGTTACAGTAGACTCTGAAATCTGCTTTTTGAGTCAGTCTCTGCGCAGCAGTATTATCATTTATATGTAAAACGCCAGGAGCAATAGCAGCAGTTGTGTATGCTTTGAAATTTACACTTGAAGTATCGTCTATATCTGATTTTGTCCGGTTCACATTAATGTACAGATAATCCGTTGGATTTAGCGCAGTACCTTTTATCCACTGAGGATATATATTGCTTTGGAACCATAAATCTGATCCAACATACACAAGACTGCCAATCGCTTCATTAGGCACTAATCCGCTTACTGATGTCTCTATGTCTCCATAACAGAAATCTATAGTAAACTGATCATCAAATCCAAGGCCTGCCGTCTCACCTTCTTCGGTTAATGCCCTGTTGTCTACTGATACATATGTAAAAGCTACTGATCCATATGAAGCGCCTAGATAATACACTCCAGGATCGGTTATTACATATGTATGTGCAATGAAGTAGTCCTCACCATAAACCGGATCACTTAAAATGTATTCTGTTCCGTCTACTTTTGCATAGGATGCTCCGCTTGCAGGAGTACCATATCTATTAGGAAGCGGAATTGCAGCATAAGGCGTGTTCCTCTTTTCTATGAATGTATAAGCAAAGTTGCTTGCTTCATCAGAACCGTCTCCATATATATTGGAAGTCGTTGTATCACCAGTAAAGAGATTAATATCAGCAATTTTCCATAATGCCAAATATCTGAGATATTCAGGATTTAGCAGGACTTCATCAAATTCGGTGGTTACTATTACATTCAAAAAGACAGGATTTTGCTGACTGGCTTCATCTATTACAAATGATGCTGTACCAGCAGGAGCATAATACGGAATATCCACTGTAGTCCCGTCATATTCAGTAGTGTGAGTCATCTGTATGAAATCTTCTTTCATTAGTGCAACATCGGAAGTTGTTGTAATTCCTTCGGAAAAGAATACTGACGAATCAGCAGTTGCAAGTATC
>JBAZFL010000200.1:0-4038 GCA_041653455.1 Clostridia bacterium | reverse complement strand
TCATTTAAAACATACATCCAGCCAGCATTTCCTTCAGCTTTAAGCCCAAGGACTGTAGAGATATATGACCCGCCGTTTGTATCAAGGACATCCTTTAAAGATGCGTCATTACCTTTTGTTTCCAGAACATGTATTACGGCATGAAGTACGCTGTAATGTGAAGGTTCATCCGAAATCCCGTAGGAATCCAAATCGAATCTGTTCAAAGGGACTGCTGTTTTTTCTACAAGGGTTCCTTCATATCCTTCTATGCGTATGTATGCATATTCCGTTTCTGCAGCGAGAACTGCAGGTGTCATTGCAATCAGTAATGCTATCATTACGATCATGCAGATGGTTTTTGTGCCTGTTTTCATAATTTCAATCCTCCGTTAAAATTAAAAATCCTTTTCTTGCGGGAAAAAGGATTGAAATCACATTCCTCATCGACCGCAAGTAATGTATGCTATATTATCCGGCAGGTCTTCTGACTTAAGATCATCGCTATGCACCTTCCCGTATTATCTACAGTGGTTTGTCGCAATCGCTCCCTCTTACAGCGGCGGGACCGCGCAGGACTTGCACCTGCTTCCCTATTAAAAAATTGCTTTTACCGAAAAATTCGCATATTCAGTTGTATACCTAGTTAATCACAAACAGACTTCCATGTCAATGAGCTTTGAGCTTTTAAATTGCCTTTTTTCTATTTTTATTATTAACTTTAAGTAGTATAAAGATTAAGAGTGTCACTAATGCGAATACAGCCATAAATACAGAATTCATAATGAAAAGCCTATTTAACATCAGATACGAATATATGGACAAAGAAGCTGCATCAGCTATTGTTGATAAAGTTCTACTTCTGGTAAAAATACTTAAAGTCAGCCAGTTTTGACAAAAAACATAAAATGGATACACGATGTATGGCAGATATTCTGTAAAATCCGCATTAATCAAAGATGTGGCTATCGGAATCAGTTTTTCTGTAATTCCGATATACTCAAAACCACCAAGATTAATTACAAGCGCGTAAACAAAAGAAAGTAAAGATATTGGGATACCTATATATATGCATTGAATAAATGATTCCCCCGTGGAAAAGGAAAATATGTCCTTTATTTCCTTCTTCTTATTAAATATGTGTCTTATTAATACATGTAAAAAAGCACTTACAACACCCACAGTAAGCGAATATATCAATGTATTTTCTGTTATTGACGTTTTAAGTGCAGGAATTAGGAATATAAGGAAAAATACCAAATTCTTCAGAATTATGCCATATATAGAAAAGCTGGCAATACCTGATATAACAGGCTTAGTCCTTTCATTAAGGATCATGCGTATGAAAGGAATCAGGGGCACTATAGCGAATGCTCCTAGTGAAACCGAAATTAAGATCAGGTTAACAGTTTCTACCATTGCTTACTGCAGATATTCATTCAGAAACAGTGCTATCTGCTCTCCCCAGCGTTCCCATTCATGAGCTCCTCCATCTGTCGCATATTTAATATTTAAATCTGCTTTATTTGCATGCTTTAAAAAATTCAGGTTAAACATATACAGAAAATCCGTATTACCGCAGTACTGGTATAAAGAAAGATCCTTAATTGAATATCCATTAACCGCCTTATTTCTTTTAATCAAAGATATCAGGTCGTTATCTGTATCGGCCAATTTTGGATTCTCACCGAAAATATTCCTAAAAAGCTCGTTATTCCTTCTGTCATTCTCCTCATTGCCTGTTACAAGACTTGCTATATTTGCTATATCAAGAACACCGGAAAAACTTCCAGCTGCAAAGAATTTATCAGGATTATTAAAAGCAATCTTAAAAGCGCCATACCCGCCCATGGAAAGTCCCGCTATAAGATTATTTTCCCTCTTGTCTGAAAACCCGAATACTCTTCTGACATATTGCATAAAATCTGTTGTCAGATATGTATAAAAAGGTTCACCATATACCATATCCGCATAAAAGCTGTTTTTCGCATTCGGACATACAACAGCAACCTTATAAGTTTCAGCCAGTCTTGCAATACTGGTATATGTTATCCAATCATGGCATGTCCCATGCATTCCGTGCAGCAGATATAGCACTTTCATGTCTTTCGGTTCACCCGAAGACGGTAATATGACATTACATTCATCCCTGTAATATAAAAGATTAGAATCAAACTTGCAATTGATTACTGAAGCACCCATTTCATACCTCCCAATATATTAAGTATAGCACAATGACAAAAGAGAGGGCATTAAATTTCGATTAATAAAAATTCAGATTAGTGAATGAAATTTTAGGAATTTTTCTGCCTTGGCTTATCAAACATATGTATTTTGATTCAGAATATGATATACTAAAAGATGTGGTTTGGAGGACTTAATGAAAACGTGTGCAATAGTAGGAATTAACTGGGGAGATGAAGGAAAAGGCCGTATGGTAGACCTTATAGCTAAGGATTATGATGTAGTTGTAAGATATCAAGGAGGCAGCAATGCAGGTCATACTGTTATTAATGAGTATGGCAAATTTGCCCTGAATCTCATACCTTCAGGTATTTTTCGCCCTGAAGTAATTAATATTTTAGGAAATGGAACAGTAATTGATCTTGAGCATCTTTCCATGGAAGTGGACAAGCTGAAAAAAGCAGGCGTTAAGATTACATCTGACAATCTCAAAATCAGTGATAGAGCGATGATAGTATTTCCATACCATAAAGTTTTGGATGAATTAGAAGAAAACCGTCTTAAAGATAAAAAATACGGATCCACAAAAAGAGGAATAGGACCTGCTTACTCTGATAAATATATTAAAAAAGGCATTATGGCAGGCGAATTGCTTTATCCTGAGTATCTTCATGAAAGACTTAAGGATATTTTGGAATGGAAGAATCTGACTTTGCAGAATGTATACAATGCTACTCCATTCGTTTTGTCAGATTTGATGAGATGGCTGGATAAATATACACAAGAATTCAAATCACATATATGCGACACAGGTTCATTGCTAAGAGAGTCAAAAGCGCAGAACAAGTCTATTCTATTCGAGGCTCAGCTTGGCGCATTAAGGGATATAGATTACGGAATTTATCCTTACACAAGCTCCTCTACTCCATTAGCTGCGTATGGGCCAATAGGTGCAGGCGCTCCGGAAATGTCCATAAACCATGTAATTGGAGTTGTGAAAGCTTATTCTTCCTGCGTTGGAGAAGGACCTTTTACAGCTGAATGGTTCGGTGAAGAAGCTGAGAAATTAAGACAGGAAGGAAATGAGTACGGCGCTGCAACCGGAAGACCAAGAAGAGTCGGACCTATAGATATCCTTGCAACCTCCTATGGAGTAAAAGTTCAAGGTGCCGACTGTATAGCTTTAACAAAAATGGATATCCTTTCATATATGGATAAAGTACCTGTATGTATCGGATACGAAGCAGACGGTAAGATGCTTGAAAGCTTTCCTTTAACTCCGGTACTGGAAAAAGCAAAACCTGTATTTATTGATATGCCAGGATGGAAAGTCGATATATCAAAAGTGCGTTCCTTTGAGCAGCTCCCAAAAGAAGCCCGTGATTTTGTATTATTTATTGAAGAGAAAATTAATTGCCCTATCAGATATATATCTGTAGGTCCTGACCGCGATGCGATTATATTAAGAGGTAGCAATGACTGAGCCTTTTGTCGCTTTATTCTTTGTTGTTGACGGACAGATACTCCTACATAAATGCAGGCTGGAAAATGCCGAACATTATGCTGAAATGCGTAATTACCCAAGGAGCCACATGGATGTATGGGAAAGACATTACAAGACGAGATACAATAAAGATTTCGACTTTTATCCAAGAGGCAGGGTAATATATGATATGAGAAAAGATGAATTCAAAATATTTTATGACCCCTGCTGTGCCAAACAGGCATTTAAAATTCGTATGATGCTTGGCAACCGTACATGTATTCTGAAAGATGATACCAATTATACCTGCGGTATATGCAGGAATAATATTAAAAAAGTTGACTAATCATGCCTCTTCCAAACGAAGATTGCCGCTGTTCATGTACAGGACA
>JBAZFL010000199.1:848-4039 GCA_041653455.1 Clostridia bacterium | reverse complement strand
GGCGTTACTTATGGGACTCACAGTTTAGGCCCAATATTAAGCTGGTTTGATTGGGACAGAGTAAAGAAGGTAATGTGTACTGGCAGCAAAAGCAGATTTTCCTATGCAGATGGAAGACCTTTTACAATGGAAAGTACTGTCGTAATGATGTGTAAAACCGAAAAAGAAAGGCTTATAAAAATAAAAAATGATCTTTCCAGCCCAAGACCATCGATAAACCAGTATGTTTTATCCGGGACGAAAGGTGCATTTGAGTCAAGGCGGGGTATTCCGGACTCCAAAGACTATATATGGATACAGGATATAGTCGGATCTACAGAAGAAAGGCCGAGAAGCTTTCATGACAATTCAGATACATGGCTTCCGCTTAGCATCTTCGAATCCAGATACCTTCCACAGATGTACAAGGAGTGGGTATGGTATGCAAAAACATATGGGGGACATGAAGGTGCAGATGCATTCATGTTCATAAGCGTGATAAACTCCATTATAAATGAAACAGATCCTTATATAGATATACACAGAGGGCTTGATATGTCACTGCCTGGCATGATGAGTACTATATCAATACAAAACAACAGTGAATGGGTTGATGTGCCTGATTCCAGAATGTGGTAATCAGACATCAACATGTATCTTTCTGGCCAGTATAGCTTTTCTCTTAATACCCTTCTCATCAGGGTAGAAGAAATCCGAATATACTACCATAGCAGTATTCTCATCAAGAACCATCATGTCTGAGTATGAACAGGTTCCTACTCTGGATGTCCAGTTATATATGCTTATCGGTGTATTCCTCTCTGAAGTTCGGTCATTTGAAGTGATTAGCTCGACAGGGGCATCCCAGTAAAGGCCAGTCGGATCAGCTGTTGCTCTTACATAGAATCCTGGTCTTCCATAAGATGCCAGTAATACGCCACACTGCAGTTTACATAAACATGGCCATACTCCTTTATCATCAAACAATACAGGTTTTGACCATGTGTATCCTTTATCAGTTGATCGCGAAAGAAAACTGGGAGTATTCGAGCCTGTTCTCATTAATGTGATACAGGAACCATCGTCAAGAAAAGCTATGTCTGCTTCACAGAAACCTTCAGTTTGAAACGCATTTTTAAAAAGCCTTGTATCAGGTGTATATGGAATCCAGCTTCTCTGGTAAATATAAGTATAATCATCCTTGAATGTGAAGTACTGTGAATTATAATATGGGGAAAATCCCAGATTGTCAGGATTTCTCGATCTGTTATATGTTGTCTGCCAGACAGTTCCTTCATTATCTATGCGTAACCTTCCAAAAGGAAATGGCGGGACCAGTGAACCATTTGAACTGACAATGCATAATCCTTTATCATCATAATTAAAGTATGAATAACCAGGAACTGTTTGTCCTTTTTTTAAAATAAGATATCGCCACCTTTTATCCAGCATATCATCAGGAATGCTTTCAGCAGAGTAATACTTTAGTGTATCATGATGAAAAGGTAAAGGTTCATTAAGTCTTGATGTATCAGTCTGTACCGGTGTTCTTGTTTCCACTAAGTACCTTTCACCATTAGGAAGTTTTGTGCCAAAACGTGTTTTTACATTATGCACATCCTTTGAATCGACCATGTTCCATGTTTTACCTTTATCATTTGAAATATACAGATAAGGCTCTGTGCCATATGCTTCTATCTGGTCTTTTGCGCTATGAAAAGAGATGCCTATGTTCCCGTCATCGTCATAATTGATGGAAGGAAATTGATGGGTACCCCAGCCTGCTTCTTCAACTGTCGGCCCTAATGACACTATTGTCGGTTCTTCTAATCTGATTTTAACTCTCATGCCTGTTGTCCTCAAAATTCTGAAATATATTAATATATTGGTTAAGTATATATTTGGGTATATGGGAAGTCAAATAAAGGTTGGATATGTCAGAAGACTCGCAGAAGAGGAAAAGTTCAACTATAAACAGAAGCATACAGGATTTATCCTATTATCTTTTCTTCTGCTTAAGTAAAACATGCAGATCACCTTTATATAAGCCAACTTTGATGTTGACTTAATGAGGTAATTTGTATACATTAAGAATAGTAGTATCAACTATAATAAAAGGAAGGTATTTTCAAATGTTAGATGAAGCAACCCGCAAGATAGTACATGCTTGTCCAAGAGAAGCTCTTGATGAAAGCCTGTTTTCCACAAGCCCTATAATAACCAGATATCCTGATACGATTCTTAGCAGGCATGATGTTCCTTATCCTGCAGCACTGACTTTCAATGCAGGAGTTGTCAAGGAAGGTGACAGATATATCATGATTTTCCGTAATGATTACGGTTCATATGAAGACCAGAGGCTTGACGGAACCAATTTAGGGCTAGCCTTCAGTAAAGACGGGATAAAGTGGGAAGTTGAACCACAACCATGCTTTGCTATGGCAAACGATGAAGTGCTTAGGGTATATGACCCGAGAATAACTGTTATGGATGACAGATATATAATCTGTTTCGCAGTAGACACCAAGCACGGAGTATGTGGAGGAATAGCTGAAACGAAAGATTTGAAACATTTTGAGGTAGTATCAATATCAGTGCCTGAAAACAGGAATATGGTGCTTTTCCCAGAAAAAATAAACGGCAATTACGTTCGTCTGGAAAGGCCGATGCCTGTTTACGGGAGAGACGGTATGAAATTTGACATATTTCTTTCAGAATCACCTGACCTTGTTTACTGGGGGAAATCCAGGCTTGTAATGGGCGTCGAGCATGTCCCGTTTGCAAATGAGAAAATCGGTCCAGGCGCTCCTCCAATAAAAACCGACAAAGGATGGATAATGCTGTTCCATGCCGTTGATTTTGATCCTTCCAGAGGCAAAAACGGGTGGGAGCCTGCATGGAAAAAGAGATACACAATAGGTGTTGCTTTACTAGATTTAAACGACCCATCAAAAGTAATAGGAATGTCCAAACGTCCTTTAATAATTCCTGAAGGTTATTATGAGCTTATAGAAGGATACAGAACCAATGCGATATTTCCATGCGGCGCTCTTGTAGATGACAATAACCAGGTAAGGATATATTACGGAGCAGGAGATGCTATAATCCGTATGGCTACATGTGATCTTGATGAACTTGTAGGATTATGCACAGAACCAAGATAATATGATCCAGACAATTTGTATAAATTCACCTATAGTAATCACTCCTTT
>JBAZFL010000199.1:0-838 GCA_041653455.1 Clostridia bacterium | reverse complement strand
TTATGCTTTTCATGATATTGACGGCACGCACTCTCTTATAAGGGACTGGCCTCCCGTAATGAGCATAGTATTGAACGATGTAATAGAGAATGGGCTTAAAGATGGATATGACAGCGAACAGAATGTAAAAAGGCTTGTTACAAATGCAGGAACCAGACCTTTGCCTGAAACAGACAGGTTCTGCGTTGAATCAGCAGGCCTTTCTGCTTTAACCCAGATGGAATGGGCAATAAGAAGAGCTGTCGAAGAGAAAACTGTAACAGTAGATTGTGATGATTCAGTCAATAGCGAGAAAATCGGTCTTATCTGGCAGGGAAGAGAAGAACTTGACTACATGCCGGAAACAGAGCAGATGAGAAAGATGCTTCTTGAAAATACTCCAAGATTATTCAGATATTACGAAAAAGTATTAAATGGATACTGCAGAGATAAGAATCTTGTTCTTGCAAGAAAAGACCCGGACAGATTCAGGATAAAAGGATCTTTCAGATTCCTGAAGTATTTAAAAGATAACGGAGTGAAAACTATTTTGTAACAGGAGCAGTCGTACAAAAAGGTATGGGTATGTTTGAGGAAGTCGAGACGCTGGGCTATAAAATAGGGAAAGATGAGATTATAGAAGATATAATAGGGTCAACATGGACTGACAAGCTTCCAAAGAATGTTATAATGAATAACCTTCTTAACAGATATAACATTAAAGGTGAAAACACTTTGGTTGTCGGAGACGGACGCTCGGAAATCCAGGCAGGTGTGGAAATGGGTTCCTTTACAATAAGCAGGCTGTCACAGAATATGCAGTATCAGAAAGAACTGCATATCAATATGGGGACAAACA
>JBAZFL010000198.1:0-4070 GCA_041653455.1 Clostridia bacterium | reverse complement strand
TTTAATTTTGTTTATTTACATAAACAAAAAAAAATATATCTATTTGCAGAGCTTTTCTATCTCACAATTAATTTCTTCACGAAGATTAATCAGGTAATTATTATCTTTCGGATAGTTATTAAACGTAATTTGTTCATTTTTTTCAATTATACTCATTACATGAGAATATGTAGTTAGAGATTCGAGTTTTAAAAAGGCTTTCAAATCCTGTAAAGCTTCATTAAAAATTACTAACCTTAGAGATTTTAATGGAAAGCCGTTATTTCCAGGATAAACAGAATAAGCATCACCGCTTGGAGCAAAAAAGTCAGCATCAGTTATTAAAAATGGATTGATAAGTTTTCTTGAGTACTGGTTATAGTAAAAATTATATCCCCAGTGTAAAAACCCTTTAATGCTGTATTTATAAAATTGAGTTCCTATAATTCTGTTTCTGCCAGAAGTCATAGCTATATATCTGTTACTGACATCAACATATTGTCCACAACAGTAATATGCCCAAAGATCCTTTATTCCAATATTTATAAAATCTTCTATCTTATCAGTTGCTGGAATTGGTGATGTAACAATGCCCTTTTCATAGAATTCAATTGAAGACAAAGCATCAGTAACAAGATACCCGTCTAAAAGATCAATAATACTATTTCTAGCTTTACTGTAACTATCTATGTTTTTTTCATTTGGTTCATCAGAAATATGAAATATGCATTTTCTATCGATTTCAATTTTTCTCAAATGCTTTAACAGATTAGTAATGAAATCTCTTAAAAAGAATATGTATTCATCTGAAGAGGAATCAGTATTCCATCCAAAAATCCTTTTTACTCTGCCATTTACGGTTGCAATAATTTTTGGTGCATGTTTAGCTCCCCATTGCGTAAAAAAATGAGATATCTCGAAATATTCAAATCCAATTTCTTTACACATACTGATCCATTTATCAAACAATTCATAAGAATACTCATAGCCTTCTTCAGTCTTTTTTATTTTAACAAGCTGCATTGTAGGTCTTTCACCGCCAATTTTAGTATCCAAAGGAGGAGTTAATACCGGTGTTAGTATAGCATTTACTCCATATTCATGAGCTGTTTTTAAAAAATTACCCATTATACTGAAATGCTTTTTACTTAGAGGTTTTACATTATAGTATGTAGACAAGCAGTCTCCATGGAACCACTGAGTATAAATAAATTCTTTTTCTGACAATAAAGAATTGATTATATGAATTTTGATTTCTTTTTGAGCTAATATATTACCTTCTGTATTACTGAAAATATATTTAATAATGTATTCTCCATATAGGCTATAATTACCCTTTAAATCTATTTCAATAAAAAGTGATTGAAGAAGATCAGGTACGAAGTATATATTATCTCTTAAATCATATGGATCTAGTAAGTCTGGATAACAATAAGGTTCTTTTCTCTGATAGAAATTTTCGCTAGTATTATGATAAACAGGTAATCTACATGCCACAGATTCAACTTTATAAATACTTATAAAGTTGTTTAATTCTGATTCGATATGAAAAAAACAGGGTTCCTTATCCCTTAATGTATCTGATTTACATGTGTAAGCTACTTGAAAATTTAATTTCTCATTTTTTAAACAAGATAACTTTAAAAAATCTGTTTTACTGTTAATATCATCATCAAAAAAACATTTTTCTAATGATGATATAGTCCTTACAATGTGTGTAATCATAATTCCCTCGCGATTTCATATACTTTTTTGATCATTATATCCATGTACTGCTCAATTTCATAAACTAATTTAAACTGCGTCCTTGCTCTGAACAGGTTATGGTCCTTTTTGTGTATAGCAAAATATATATCATTATTTAAATAATCTGTAAGGAATCTCATTCCTATTTCCATTGTTATTAACTTAATAGAAAATGGGAGTAACGATAATTCACATGTGTTTATGCTTTCTTTTGTTGATAAAAGAAAACCCTTTGTAAAAGCAATAAAATTATCCATTAAAAAGTGAACCTTATCCAAATTCTCTTCATCTTCTGATGCTGATGAACCAGAGATTCTTAAAGCATCACCATAATCATATAACAATGAACCTGGCATAACAGTATCCAAATCCAAAATGCATATAGGCTTATCTGTTCTGTTGTCAAATAATAGGTTGTTGAGTTTAGTATCATTATGTGTGACTCTTAATGGAATTCTGCCTTCTTTAATTTTATCAAGAATAATTCCGTAATCCTCACTTCGTTTATAAAGAAAATCAATTTCATCTGAAACAGAAGATACTCTTTCTGCAACATCACTAGTAACTGAATTTTTGAAATTCTCAAACCTTTTTTCAGTATTATGAAAATCTTTTATCGTTTCTTTAAGTGTTGACATATCATAATCTGAAAGCATATTAAGAAAATCTCCAAAAGCATAACCGCTTTCATATATGACTTTAACATTTTTAGGTTCTTGATATGTTGTGACATCATCAATATATATATAAGATCTCCAATATCGATTCATGTCATCTTTGTAGAATAAGCAATTATCGCATGTCTTGACTACTGAGAGTGTTTCACGTTCAATATTACCACCCTTAAGTCTGATTTTCTTTTTTAAAAATTCAGTAACATTATATATATTTTGCATTAATTCTTCAGGATTAGTAAATACTGATGTGTTTATCATCTGAAGAGTGTATTTCTTTAAAGATGTCTGGACAAGATATGTTTTATTAATATGTCCTGCTCCAATGGGAGTTATCTGTATAATATTACCATCATAACTAAACTTAGAAGCTATTTCTATTACACTAATCATACTATTCACCTAAATGACCCTAGAAGCGCTTAGTTTGTCTAAATATAGCTTTGCGGATAAATGTAGTCTTAGTATGCTGGCAGGACATTTTTCCTCAATTTCTCCATTTAAAACGCTATATACTGCATCAGCCTTAGTTATTGCAGGAACCATACAGAAAAGCTTTTTTGCTTCGAATAATGCTGGTACAGTAAGTGTCATAGCATATTTAGGAACCAAGACTATATCAGTGAAGCATTTATCATTTACTTGCTGCTGACGACATTTTTCATCCAGTTTTACTATTTTTACTTTTACTTTATCAGAAAAATCAGCAACAGGAGGATCATTGAAAGCTACATGTCCATTCTCTCCTATACCCATGCATACAATATCAATAATATTATTATTAAGTAATTCTTCATATCTCATACATTCCTTTGTAACATCCTCAGCAGAGGGATTTAGATAATTCACAGATTTAAATGAGACTTTCGAAAAAATAGCATTTTTCAGGAAATTGCCAAATGCCTGAGGTGCATCTTTATCTATTCCAAGATATTCATCCATATGAAATGCATTTATCTTTTCCCATGGGATATCTTTATATGAAACTAATGCTTCCAGAAAATCATTCTGTGAAGGTGCTGCAGCAAAAATTATATTTATTTCTTCTTTTTGAGTTAAAGCTTTTTTAATTGCTTGAATCACATCATTTGCAGCTTGTCTTCCCATTTCTTTTCTTGAATCGAATATAGATACATCCAAATTGTCTTTTATAAAATTTTTAACTAACATAAATGCTCCTTAATAATATTGATATACTAATTATAACTAAAAATTAAAAAGGCACAATCTATTGACTGTGCCTTTTAAGTAGTTTTACATATTTACTTGTTTTTAATATTAAACCATGCATCTAATCCAGGATAAACGGCAATATCATCAAGTTCTTCTTCAATTCTGAGAAGCTGATTGTATTTTGCAACTCTATCAGTTCTAGATGGAGCACCTGTTTTAATCTGTCCGGAGTTAGTAGCTACTGCTATATCAGCTATAGTTGTATCTTCTGTTTCGCCTGAACGATGGCTTGTAACTGCTGTGTAGCCTGCTCTATTAGCCATTTCTATAGCTTCGAGTGTTTCAGTAAGAGTTCCAATCTGATTAACTTTAATTAGGATTGAATTTGCAACACCAAGCTCAATGCCTTTTTTAAGCCTTTTTGTGTTTGTAACAAACAAGTCATCTCCAACAAGCTGAATTTTATTTCCAAGTCTTTCAGTAAGTTTTTTCCAGCCA
>JBAZFL010000197.1:0-4096 GCA_041653455.1 Clostridia bacterium | reverse complement strand
ATACTCAGATTATATTAGAAAAAGATGATGTATTAAGTGAGACAAAACAGAAGGGTGGGTTTATATCGCATACTGATAGCGGAATAACTGTTGTCCTTGATACGAATCTTGATGAAGATCTAATAGAAGAGGGATATATAAGGGAAATAGTTAGTAAGATACAGACCATGCGTAAAGATGCAGGTTACAATGTAACTGATAAGATTACAGTTCTTATTGATAAGAATGAGATGCTTCAAGAACTGCTTTTTAGAAATTTTGATTCCATAAAGCGAGATGTCCTTGCAACAGAAATTGCGAAAGATGCTGATAATTCATTTTATTGCGCTACCTGGGATATCAATGGAGCAGACGCAGAAATAAAGATAAAACAAGAACTTTGAACAGAAAAGCTTATATAAATGATTTTGTATTCAATTCATATTTTCATTTGTTGTGAATTTATTGAATTATTCGGATAAATATTGTAATATAAACTTTGACTTGGCGATGAGAGGGAATAAAAATGAAACAATTAAAAGTAGCTATCATAGGACAAGGAAGAAGCGGATATTCAATCCATGGTTCTTTCTTAGCTGATAATACGGACAAATTCAAGGTCGTTGCAATCGTAGATCTTATTGAAAAAAGAAGACTTCTTGCAAAAGAAAGGTATGGAGAGCATGTAATTGCTCTGGAGAATTACAAAGATCTTTTTGGTATGGATCTGGATTTAGTTATTAATTCATCATACAGCCACATGCACTACTGCATTACCAAAGATCTTCTAAAACATGGTTTTAATGTTCTATCAGAAAAACCTTTCTGTGGATCAGCAAAGGAAGCACAAGATCTTATTGATACAGCAAAGGAAGAAAAACGTATTCTTGCAGTATTTCAGAATTCAAGATTTGCTGCGTATTACATGAAGATTAAGGAAATCCTTGATTCAAAAGTTCTTGGAGATATAATTCAAGTAAATATCAATTTTTCCGGATTTGAAAGAAGATGGGACTGGCAGACTCTTCAGTCTCATAATGCTGGTAATTTATTTAACACTGGACCGCATCCGCTGGATCAGGCATTGCAGATTTTTGGAGAGGGAATGCCTGAAGTCAAAGCTTTCATGAGAAGAGTTAATACGTATGGAGATGCAGAAGATTATGCAAAAGTAATTCTTTACGGACAAGATAAACCATTAATAGATCTGGAAATAACATCTTGTCAGGGATACAAACCTTATTTATACAATATTCAAGGTTCTAAAGGCGCTTTGACAGGAACCATGACACAGATTGACTGGAAATATTTCAAACCTGAAGAACTGCCAGAACAAAAACTTCTGATATCATTTGATAAAGAAGGTACAAATATACCTGCATATTGTAAGGAAGCAATTACATGGTACGAAGAACAGTGGTGCGGAGATAATGAGGTCTATGGTACTTTTGGAGGAATGACAAGAAGATACTATGAGATGCTTTATAACCACATTGTTAACGGAAGTGAACTAACTGTAACATTGCAACAGGTTAAAACACAAATAGCAGTTATAGAAGAAGCACATAGACAGAATCCTCTAACAAGAAAGTATTAAGGAGAAGTAATGGACGAATTTAACAAGAAGGAAACTATTATAAAGACAGATTCTGAAATAGAATCAGAAGATATAAAAAAAATTAATGAGGAAGAAATTATTCAAAACAAAAAAAGCAGCAGTTCGAAAATATCAGTTTTTCTGAAGAAGAACGGTTTTTATCTTGGACTTGGAGTTTTAATTGTTATACTAGCTGTAGTGTTGATATTTGATGGAAACAGACTTTTAAGAGGTGATATACCTTATGATGACACAATTTATATAGTTGGTGATAATTCCATTTCCTTAATAAGGTATAACGAAGAACCGATAATGATTACCTCTCAATTATTTCAAGATTACGAGGATCAAAAATTAGGACTGGAAGCTCATAATGGCATATTATTAAGCAAAGATGAAAAAAGCATTATGTATGTTGATAATTTGCATCTGATTAATAATGAAGACTTAACTTTAAGCAGGCTTATAGGTACATTATGGCTATTTGATGGAATGAACAATATCAAAATTTCTGAAGAGGCAAGTTTCTATTATGTTGTAAATGATGACTTTGATACAGTTATGTATAAAACATATAGAGTTAACAATGATGCGACAGGGTTGATTGCAGATCTCTATATTTACGATCTTGAAACAAAATCTTCAGTTTTAATCAAAGAAGATATGGATACTGACATATTCTCTTTAAGTAATAATGGTGAAGTTTGTGTATTCTTAGATGATAAAGAAGAAAGCCATATCGAAAATGGAGAACCTACATATTCACTTTATGTATATGAGAATGATAAGATAAGACAGATTGCTGATAATGTCTATGACCTTGAAGCATCTGTTTTTACAGGTAATGCAGATATGAATTATCCGCTGATTAATAAAGAAGGCAACAAAATTATATACGCAACTATTAATTATGTATACATGTTTGATGACAATGAAACTGAGGAAATAGCTAATCTTAGCGATACTGAAGAGAAAGTAACAGTATATCCAACTTTTGATATGTACTTATATGAAAACGGAACTTCAAAACTAATAGCGAAAAGTTGCGCGCAATTAATCGTCTCATACGATTTTTCACAAATAGTATATATTGATGAGGTTATTAGCCACTTATCCAAATTCAACGAAGTAGGTTTTGCAGGAACATATAATCATTACAATGTTGAAACTGGAAAGAGAACAATGATAATGGATGATGTGTTTGGATTTGTAGAAAGAAGCGTAATAGCTTATGCTGATAATGAGTTTATTAATTCTAATTTCTATTTTAAGCAATATAACTTTGATGAGAATACCGCTGAACTATATACCTTACGAAACGGAAAAGAAATTCTTATAGATGATTACGCATCAGTGGGATCTGATGACGATCTTAAAATTAATTTTGTAACTTTTTCTCCTGATTATAAAGACATATATGTATTTAAATCATACATAAGTAAGACGAGCAGTTTGCTTTACAGATATACAATTAAGTCTAATGGTTCAGTAAATGAATATATGTGTGAAGAGAAATATATTATTGATAGCTTTAAATTATCTCAAGACGGCAAATATATCGCATATAATGCTGAGGGAAGACTTACCATTATTTCATCTGATAATGTAAAAAAGACAATAGAAAGAGAAGGAGTAAGTTCTTTTGATATAACACAAGACGGACGTTATATATACTATTATAAAGAAACTGATCTTGGGATTGGAGCAGCATACTATTATGACTTAGAGGAAAACAAAGAATCAGTGAAATTTATAAATAAAGTTAATGAAATATGGAATTATCATGGAGATATGGTTATGCTCAGAATGAATACTAATTACACAACAATGACTGGTGACTTGTATCTTTCTGATTTTGACCAATTCGAATATATATCACCTAGTGTATATTCACAAATAAAAACTAAAATAACTGAAAGGTAGAATAATATTACAGCATTAAGAATAATTCCGCTTGGCGGACTAAATGAAATAGGGAAAAACCTTACTGTATTCGAGTATAAAAACGACATTCTTATACTTGATTGCGGAATAACTTTCCCACAAGAAGATATGCCTGGGGTTGATATCGTCATTCCAGATATGTCTTATCTTGTAAAGAATAAACAAAAGATCAGAGGTGTAGTCATTACTCATGGCCATGAAGATCATATTGGAGCAGTAGGATATCTACTTAAGGAAATTAATGTACCGATTTATGGAGCGAAACTGACTTTAGGCCTTTTGGAATCCAAACTGAATGAAATGGGTTTATTAAGTACTGCAAAGCTTAATATTGTAGACAGCAGTTCAAAAATAACCATAGGTTGTTTCAAACTCGAATTCATACCTGTAAATCACAGTATTCCTGATACTTATGCAGTTGTTATTATTTCACCAGTGGGGATCATTCTGCATACTGCAGATTTCAAAATTGATTTTAATCCTGTAAATGAAAAAGTCACTGATTTAAATCGTTTTTCTGAAATTGGCAGCAGGCATGTTCTGCTAATGATGGCAGACAGTACAAATGCCAACAAA
>JBAZFL010000196.1:0-4101 GCA_041653455.1 Clostridia bacterium | reverse complement strand
GGAATTTTCGCATGTGAACCATTCCCATATGATAAAAACATTAGGCCATAGGATAAAGACTCTTCATATACATGATAACGATGGGATATCCGATGAACATGTGCCTCCTTTTGCTGGGAATATTAACTGGAATATAGTAATGAAATGTTTGAAGGAAATAGGTTACAGCGGTAATATAAGTCTTGAATCAGATAATTTCATGACATATATTAAGCCTGAACTGTTTGAAAAAGCAGAAAAAGTTATGTATGCAAACGCAAAAAAAATATATGATATGATTATATAGTGAGTATAAAAATATGGGAGGGGGGAATATCATGGACAGGATTATTAAAGCCAAGGAAACTTTAACATCAAAAGAGAGAATTGCCAGAACATTCGCATTTGAAGAAGTTGACAGAGTAGCATTAGGCTATGATACAAATCCGATTGCACATCAGAATTTATGCAAAGTATTAAATTTGGATCCAAAGGACAGGCTTGCTTTTCTTAAGCATATTGGAATTGACCATACAGGTGCGAGGATTCCATATATCGGACCTAAGATATATGAAGAAATTCCTGACAGGAACCGGAATACAGAATTTGGCGCAATTACGAAATATGTAAAGAATCCATATGGCGGTTACTGGGACTACTGTGATTTCCCATTGCTGGATGTGGATGATGATGTAATATACAACTATCCTTATCCCAATCCTGATGATTATGATTATGAAACATGCAAGCAAAATGTGGATTATTTGTGTGAACAAGGATTTGCAATCCATGTTGGAGGTCCCGGTCTTGGTGATATCCTTAATACGACAGGTATGATAATGGGTGTTGAACAGGCTTTAATCAATATTTGCACAGATCATGAAGCTACAATACATACGATAGACAAAAGGCTTGACATGCAGTTAAAAAGAACTGAAAGAATACTACAGATTAATAAAGGTAAAATTGATTTTATGTGGCTTGGTGAAGATTTGGGTACTCAGCATACTCCTATGATATCAATGGATATGTACAGGAAGGTATTGAAACCCAGACATCAGAAATTCATAGACCTCGCCAAAGCTTATAACCTGCCTGTAATAATACATACATGCGGGAGTTCATCATGGGTCTATGAAGAATTCATAAGCATGGGAATGAATGGTGTAGATACTTTACAGCCTGAAGCTGCAAATATGAGCCCTTCTTACCTGGTCGATCATTTCGGAGGAAGGTTAGTGTTTAGAGGCAGTATCTCTACAGCAGGACCACTTGCATATGGAACAAAAGAAGAAACTGAAAAGATATGCCAAGAAACACTCGAAACTATGAGCAAGTGCAGAGGTTACATATTCGCACCGACACATGAGATACAGGACAATACACCTCCTGAAAATACAATAGCTATGTATAATACAGCACATTCATTTAGATGAAAGGGGAATTGCATATGAATAACCTGTCAATCAGTGATACCTCAATGAAGATACTCATAAGAAGCCAGAAAGATGAAGAAACTGGAGCATTAGTATATGATTATCTTTCTAAGAAAGAAAAAGATCCAGAAAACAAAAAGATACTTCATAAAATGGCAACAGATGAATTAAGCCATGCAAAGACATGGAAAAGCTACACAAACAAAAATGTAAAAGCTGATAAACTGAAGATCATATTTGTAAAAATGATCTCCACCTTGTTAGGATATACATTTACTCTTAAGATGATACAGAAAGATGAAGGTTTTGCACAGAAGGAATATGAAATACTTAAGCAGGAGATTCCTGAAGCTTTAAAAATACAGGAAGATGAACACAGGCATGAAGGTGAGCTTATTACAATGCTTGATGAGGAAAGGCTCCAGTATGTCGGAGCGATGGTACTTGGTTTAAATGACGCATTGGTAGAGCTGACTGGTGCGATTGCAGGATTATCCTTTGCTTTAGCTAATACTAAAGTTGTAGCCTTGTCAGGGATTATTACTGGAATATCAGCAACTTTATCTATGGCTGCCTCAAATTACCTTGCAGAAAAAGCTGACGGCAATCCAAAAGCTTTCAAATCCAGCATATTTACTGGAGTAGCTTATCTCATAACAGTAGCATTAATGGTACTTCCATATCTGCTACTGCCAGAAACCGCTTATGTGGAAGCCTTCCTTATAATGATTGGAGTAGTCATACTTATAATTCTGGTATTCAACTACTACATATCTGTAGCCAAAGATCAGCCATTTTTTAAGAATTTCCTGAAAATGGCCCTTATAAGCATATCAGTAGCAGGAATATCATACCTGATAGGGCTTCTTGCAAAGAATCTGCTGGGCATTGATGTAATGTAACACCTGTTGTTTTGGCTCAAAACTAATTACTTACAAATAAAAACGAGAGCATACTCTCGTTTTTATGTAATAATCATTATTAATATTTATCAGTATTATTCAGGTAAAAGAAAATCCTCTATTCTAAATGAATATCCTCTTATCTGTCCTGTAGACGAATCATCCAGAAGGTAATTCACTACATAAATGGTTTCATCTTCTAGCTGAACCCAACCGGAATATCCCAAATCGGATTTGGGGTTTCTGTCATAATCTATTGGGAATATTCTTGTCTGCTGCTGTTTTCTTTCTTTTTCTAAAGCTGTATGCTTATCAAATATGCAGCCCATAAAATTCTGAGTCGTCTTACCCCAGCCTTGTTTTCCACCCTGTATGAATCTGAATGTCATAAGTATGGTGCCATCCTGTAAAAAGCCTGTAACAGGCCTGTGACAGCCTGGAATAGGTATTCTGTACACTCCATCCCATGTGATTCCTCCATCATAAGAAAATGCTTTGAAACAGTCGTATCCTTCCCACGAATTCTCTCTTAAGAATGCAATCAGAACATTGTCTTCTACTTCTAGGATAGAAGCTTCACATAAGTTATATCGTTCATCCTTGGCGACTATAACTGAATCTGACCATGTTTTTCCTTCGTCATCACTGTACCAAAGATACTGTACCAGCTTATTAATATTCCTGTCCAAAAAGTGTGAAGAGATTATCCATCTTCCGCTTTTCAAAACTTTAAGTTTATCGGGAACGATTCCTGATGAAGGATTATCAAATGGCCCCTGCCATGTAATACCTTCATCATATGATCTCCAAAGATATGTCTTTGCCTGACGGTTTTCATCTTCAATTACATAATCTGCAACTATTATTAATGAATCATCAGGCATTCTGGAAATACGTGCGCAGTTGAAGTATTTTTTTGTAGTGCCTTTTTCAGTAAGTGCTGTTTTTTTTGACCAGGTTTTTCCTTTGTCAGTGCTATGGCAATATACTATTCTTGCATTTTCCCTGTCACCATGATGCTTGCATTCAGAGAATACGCATACAAGCTTACCGCTTTTTGTGATAGCTATATCAGGCCATGCTTCATATATCGAATCATCTTTACTTACTATGTATTTTTCTAGTGCCATAATATCCCTCTATTCCTTTGGCAGTTCCCAAAATGTTCCGAAGATCTCACACTGAGAGTCTAAAGTCTCTTTCTGATAATACACTGTTAAAATACTGTTATCTTTTAACTCTACTGAAGCAGGATATCCAAGATCATGTATAGGCCCGTCATCTCTTAGTATAATCTCATCTGACCAGGTTTTGCACCTGTCATATGAAACCATAGCTCTCTGGCCATAAGGCTCACTTCGGTACCCGTATACCAGTATGACAGCACCGCTACTGTGCTCTATTGCATGCGGGGGAGCACCATGCTTGTTAATCCTTACAGGAACTGACCATGTTTTTCCTTTGTCATATGATTGCGTCATATATGTTGCGAATATGCCTCCTTGAACCCTTATGAAACCTACAAGTTTCTCATCCAGCTCTAGTATATATGGCTCGCAATGGAGATACTCATAACCATCATCAGTTATATATGGTACATGAGAAAGGTAATCCCATTTAATTCCGTCGTTACTATAGAATACAAGAAGCTCTTTCTTAAAGGTCAGTTTTGAATCATATTTAGCAGGATTATCATCAGCCTCTTTATAATAGCCCATATACATGAGTCCGCCTTCTTTTAAAGCTGTAGGTCCGTGAGGGCACGTTACAGGCGCATGCATTAC
>JBAZFL010000195.1:0-4110 GCA_041653455.1 Clostridia bacterium | reverse complement strand
TATACTGATACCAGATGTGAAAAAGCAGCAGCAAATTCTATGGTTATGCTGTGTACAGGTCAGATACTAAGAAGGTGTATTCCGCAGAAGAAACAGATTTATTCTGAAATAGTTAAGAATGTATGTAGTGATATTATTAAGTACTTTTACAGAGAAGATATGAAATGCATGTTAGAAAATGTTTCATGCAATGGTGCTTTTATAGATAATCCGTCAGGGCGTACAATAAATCCAGGACATGCATGTGAGAATGCATGGTTTCTGATGAATGAAGCCATTTATTCAAAAGATGACGAACTGATGAAAAAAGCTATGAATATTCTTGACTGGTCATTGGAAATTGGTTGGGATAACGAATTTGGAGGAATTTTCTATTTTCGTGATATTAATGGCAAGCCGACAGACCAGCTTGAGTGGGATATGAAATTATGGTGGGTCCATAATGAAGCCATGATAGCATGCCTTGCGGCATATGGGATAACAAAGAATAATACATATCTTGAATATTTTGAGAAAATTACAGAATACAGTATGGAAAAATTCCATGACAAGCAATATGGGGAATGGTATGGTTATCTTCATAGGGATGGAACTGTCTCACATACCCAGAAAGGCACATTATGGAAAGGGCCTTTTCATCTGCCAAGGGCTCTAATGATATGCGAATCATTATGTAAAGATATTCAATCAGGCGAACCGGTTTTACCCTTTTTATAACAGAACCGAATCTTTTACTGTTACCCTACAAATAATTGACATCATTGATATTGTTGGGTATAATTACATTTATGAGTACTTTAAGTGAAATTATCAGTCAATATAAGAAACAGCTGCTGAGCATGAAGGATAGATATTGCGAACAAATTTCTTCTCTTCCAAAAGGGACGCTTGCTGTAAAAAAAATGGGCAGCGGGGAATACTGGTATCTGAAATACAGAGAAGGCAAAAAAATAGTAACTAAATATATTGGTAAAATTTCAGATACAGTATTGGAAATTGAAAAACAGATAGCGTTAAGGAAGACATTGGAAAAGATGTTAAAAGAACTTGAAGGAGAGCTTGCTCTCATACGCAAGTTTGAAGCAGTAACACAAGGAGCTTGATCTAAATGAGAATCGGTCAATTTACAGATTCATTTCTGCCAATCGTTGACGGGGTAGGACGGGTTGTATATGGATATTCAAATGCGTTATGTAAAAGAGGCCATGAATGTTATGTAATAACTCCTATGTCTGATGCTGGTTATAGAGGCAGATATCCTTTTGATATAGTGGATTTTTACGGAGTCACTATTCCAGAATATACACAGTATAAAATGGGAATACCGTTATGGGATGTTCATTATCACGAAAGGATAAAATCAATAAAATTTGATATAGCTCATGTTCACAGTCCGTTCAGGTCTGGCTTTGAAGGGCTTCGTATTGCAAGAAAGATGAAGATACCGGTTATAGGCACTTTCCATTCGAAGTATTATGAAGATTTCCTGCAAGTTCTGAAAGTACAGCCTTTAGCTGAAGTCGGTGTGAAAATGGTTGCGGATTTTTATGAAAAATGTGATGAGGTCTGGGCAGTAAGTGAAAATTCTGCCGAAGCCTTAAGAAGCTATGGCTATAAAGGTGCGATCACGATCATGAGAAATGGTACAGAAATAAGAAAACCTGACAAAAAGAACATTATTTATGTTAAATCCCTATATAATCTTAATAATGATCCTGTAATACTTTTCGTAGGGCAGATGAACTGGAAGAAGAATATTTTAAGAGTGCTTGAAGCTGTAAGCCTACTAAAGAAACAGGGATATAAAACAAAACTTATATTAGCCGGACAGGGACCGCATGTTGACGAGATAAAGAAAAAGACAGCCGAATTAGATATATCAGATATTGTAGAACTGGCAGGACACATAACTGATATATATATACTAGATGGTTTATATGGAGCAGCTGACATATTCGCATTCCCTTCGATATATGATAATAGCCCTATGGTAGTCAGAGAAGCAGCAGCGATGATGACTCCTTCAGTACTGGTGAAAAAAAGCAGTGCTGCTGAAGGCATAATAGACGGGCAGAACGGTTACTTGTGTGAAGACGATTCAAAAGATTTAGCTGATGTATTTAAAAAGGCATTATTCCAGGAAAGGGATAAGCTCAATCTAGTCAGCAGAAATGCGCAGACAACTATTCCTGTGTCATGGGACAATATTATGGTTGACGTGGAAAAGAGATATTTTGATCTTGTATCGCAAAGAAAAAGCAATAAAGATAGAAGAAAGAAGATACTTATATGAGCTATATCCCAAAACCTGATGAAGCGATGAAAATACTCAAGAAATATAATACACAGCAGTTCCATATACTGCATGCGGTTACTGTCGGTACAGTAATGAGACATTTCGCATCACTTTATGATGAGCAAAATCAAGACTACTGGGAATCAATAGGAATACTTCATGATATCGATTATGAAATGTATCCTGATGAACACTGCATAAAGGCTCAAGTAATACTCAAAGATATTGATATAGAAGAAAATATGATTAAAAGCATTGCCAGTCACGGATATGGCATATGCTGCGATATAAAACCAGAATCATATATGGAAAAGCTGCTTTATGCTGCAGATGAACTGACTGGCCTTATATGGGCTACCGCATTGATGCGTCCCACCAAAAGTGTAATGGATTTAGAAGTGAAATCAGTAATTAAAAAATTCAAACAACCATCTTTCGCAGCTGCAATAAATCGTCAGGTAATACTAGATGGAGCTGGTATGCTAAATATGGAATTGGATGAACTCATCAATCTTACAATAGAAGGTATGAGAAAAATGGAGCAATAACAGCTCAATAGGGGTATCGGGCTGTTAAATAAATAATATCCTTATGTTTAAAAGCATAAGGAGGATACGGGGAGTATATGGGTGGTAGTGAAAAGAAACGCCGTCTTGGCGATAGAAAAGACGCGCGTAGAATTAGGAACGATGAATTGGATGCGGTGCATAGCCTTTTTCCCTTTATTGCTCCAAAGAGAACAGAATCAGAAGTGTACATAAAACAGCAGATGGATGTTACGGATCTGGTTGAATATGTAAAAGCAATCAATGAAAAAAATCCAGAGTATAAAATGACGTATTTTCATGCATTTGTCGCTGCTATTGCGAAAACAGTATATATGCGTCCATTGCTTAACAGATACATTATGGCAAAGAAGTATTATGAAAGAAATAATATAATTCTGTCTTTCATTGCAAAGAGAAAATTTAAAGATTCAGCAGAAGAAATGCTTGTTTCCTTAAAAGTGGATAGGGAACAGGATTTATCAGGTGTTTCCAGATATATATCCGGTGATGTGAAAAAGATAAGGGAAGCTGGCACGAATTCCATTGACGGAACATTGAAATTGCTGCAGAAGCTTCCCAGATTCATAAATGGTATTTTTATTGGTCTGATGAAGCTGCTTATATATTTTGATCTATATCCTTCTGAATTTCAAAAAGGAGATACGAATTATTCATCAGTCCTTATATCCAATCTTGGAAGTATTAAATGTGATGCGCCATATCATCATCTGAATAATTTCGGTACGAATTCTGTTGTAATCTGTATAGGGCAGATACATAAGCAGGAGATAATTACGGAATCAGGTGATAAGCTGATACGTGATGTAGTCAATTTTGGTATTACTCTTGACGAAAGAATAGCAGATGGTTTTTATTTTGCCAAAAGCATAAAACTGCTGCAATTTATATTATTAAATCCAAATTTATTAGAAAGGCCTATAGGTGAGAAGATTGAATACGAAGATTAAAGCTCCATGGCTGCCAAGTTACAAAGATATACCTTTCAATCTGGAATATCCTGACATATCCATGTTTGATATGGTAGAAAGATCAGCAAAGAAAACTCCTGATCTTTATGCTTATGATTTTCTAGGAGTGAAATGCACATACAAAGATTTCGTAAGCCGAGTCCATTTATGCGCCAAGGCATTGAAAAGCATTGGAATAAAACAAGGTGACAGAGTGACTGTATGTTTGCCAAACTGTCCTCAAGCGCTTTTCATGTTTTATGGCCTAAACCTCATTGGAGCCTTAGGAAATATGATT
>JBAZFL010000194.1:0-4129 GCA_041653455.1 Clostridia bacterium | reverse complement strand
TACAGCCTGGCAATGTTGCACACTATCTTCATGTACTTTTTATCAAAACATAAATATTGCCCAGGTCTGCAAAATCTGATATCCAGTTCTCTAGATATCTGATCGAACATTGCATTTCCCTCTAGGTTGTATTTTTGTTTGACCTGTCCTTTTACTAAATCGATTCCTGGGTGTATCTCGCCATCATTTCTTGATGATGCATGCATCCCAACATCATGTTCCTTATCAATCAGAATTACATCCAGATTATACCTGGTAAGCTCTCTTGCAATAGCGCACCCTATAACACCAGCTCCAATAACTGCTACATCACATGAAATGTTGTGATATTTCGAATCTTCAAAAGAAGGCAGCCTTATTCCAGGAACAGGTTCTTTGGTGTATTTTATATCGTTTACTACCCCAAGATATCTTTTTTTGTCAACAGCAATATACCCGGCTTTTACTATATCATCCCATGAATCTAGTAAGCCTGTCAAAATCACGCATCCGTTTTCTTCTTTTGCATGAACAGCCCCATTGTACATCTTATCCAGCTTTTCATTCAGTTTGCGAATAAGATCCATAAAAATACCGCCTAATAGGATTATACCTTATCTTAGGCAATATTTAAATGTGGATTTTGCATGTTCTGTATTTGAAAATAGCAGAAATCTGTCTTTAGAACATTATAAGGCCGAATCTTCTCGGATCGTGATCATCCTCACCGCACATATATGTTCTTTCATTTGGAAGAGCTCCTGACCAGTATGCGATTAGTTCCCTTCTTACGCCGCTGTCCCGGTCGGATACAGCAAGATCAAATCCCCACAACTCACCGTTGACAGGTTTTCCGCCTATACAGTGGAAAGGAATGTCCGCACAGACATCATAACCGCAATCAGTCTTATTCATGCTCAGGGATATGCCAGTTACATCCTTTATGCTTTTTGTCATTGGAATGACTTTGGATACATTTCCATTGCTTCCGCCTCTGAGCATTATTGAATACACTTCATCTGTGAGTACGTCTACATTCCTGAATTCTTCTTTCCTTCTGTTGAAATAAAGCTGTATGTTATCATTATCATATTCATACTTGCCCCCGAAGAAAAGTACTTTGTCATCTTTTACATTAAGTGTAATTGTTAAGGAATTACCTGAACTGACAAATATGCTGCCAATTACGCTTAAATCATTTACGCCTTCCCATTTTCTTTCCGCTCTTGATATGCTGGATATATTATTAATAAATATATTCTTTTCAAGATTTGTTTCATTAACAGGCTCGCTCCTATCATAATCGAAGACCTTGACTATTTTCTTTACATAAGGAGGACTTTTACGAGAATAGGTAACCTTTAAATACCCATTCTCAATAGATATCCCTTTTTGATTTATAGGAAATCTGAAGATTTCATATCCTTTTGCACAAAGAGTAATTTCCTTATCGAAAATATCTGCTTTTTTTTCATAACTGTTATGATTTTTCATAGCAATACATAAAGGTCTGTTATCTTTTGTCCTGTAATCGATCCAGCATTCATATGATATATCCTTATCCGATTCAGGTTTGGCCTCATATGTTGTTTTCTCACTAATCCCGTCAAGATCAATCTCCACACCTGATGAAAGATCGATATGCATTACTTTGCCATCTGTAAAGCATATTTCAAACTTATCTGAGTTTATTGTTTTAAAACTATTAATTTTTCTTTGCTGCCCGTTTTCCACATCCTCATATATATTAGCGAAAAATACTTCTTTACCGGATTTTTCCTGTATAAGTACAGGAAACAGGGACGGAATATTCTTAGGAGGCCCATATGCCATCGCACTATACTGAATCATATCCTCCAAAGCTGACCCATGCATTACTAGTGATGCCTTATCGGTTGTAAATATATTAATCTGCCCATCTGTAACTATATTCTTCTTTATATCATGCAGAAAATCATATCCTTCCTCTTCAAATATCTCTAAGGTTTCGATGTAAGCTTCATCGTTAAGTCTTCCAAAACTATGGTATACATTATGATATTTCTGAACCTGGTCTGATTTAATATTAATATAATCAAATGCAATCCCGTTATCAAATAATACAACCGTCCTTCTGCCAAAAGTCTTTGGATATATATCCTGTATTTTCCCGCTAGCTGCATCAAACATCTTCCCACTGTAGAAAAGATCGCATTCGCCAGAAACTGTAGATTGCCTCTTGCCATTCTGATTAACTGTATTATGTCCTAATGTGCTTCTATAGTATCTTAAGTGGTCAAGATAATAGTTACCAGTGCCATAATCTGTGAACCATCTTCTGTTATTTAGAAAACATGTGATATTGAGCCTGTCAGGATGCCCGTGCCCTCCTCCGTAATTACCGTAATCAATATTAATATATGCATTCTTCCTTCTTAATACACCAAGGCCTGTACCTGTCATATTTATAGATGTCGTGACTGGTAAACCAATATCTGAATACTTTTCAGGTTCCACTGTTAAAAAAGCTCTCCAATCCATTTCTTCTTTTGATGCGTATGCCGGCTTCATTATATCCATAATTCCTGCAGCTGATGACAAAGGCATACTCTTGTCAGGAATAGTCGCATATACAAGATTCAAAAAATCTGCAAGAGCTTTGTCTCTGTACCTGGAGTAAGCAAGTTCATACAGCCCGCAATACCATCTGTTAACCATGGAGTTAGCATATGGGGAATCTTTTCTCGAAGGAAAAGTTCCGTCAGGAAGAAGCGATTTCAAGGGAGCATAAAACATATCTTTTATCGTATGACCGCCAAATGACTTGTTGTATAAATCAATACCATTGAAATAACACATCTCTGCAATGTTTACCATGGAAGGTACTGTTGCGAAATGATAATTGTCACCTTCATACCACAGCCCATCTTCAAGTATGGAATGTCCCATCTGCGCTATAAAACCATGTTCTCCATTTAAAACATAATCCAAAAGGTTTTTATCATCAGCAAGAAGAGCAGCTGCACACATACCTGAATTATTGAATGCCTGGCGGTTATTCCATTTTTCGTCATAATCCTTTATGACGGTTGCAACATCTATGAATAATGACAAACATGCCTTTCTGTCTTTGTTGGTGAATGCTTCTGAATCATTAACCATATCATAGCCTGAACAAAGGTAACTAAGCCATATAGAATCCATAAATGTCGACTGGAATACTTTTGCGGTACCTATTTCATTATCTTCGTTAGGATAAGTCGGATAATATTTGATATACCCGTCAAGTATCTTTTTGATAGCCTTTGCATATTTGATATCCTCAGTAACAAAATAGCTTATACCCAGATATATGGACATCTACCATAACCATGCATGGTATGTTGTTATCCATTCGCGACTGTATGGTTCATTTTTATAATTTACTTTACATACCGGGCATATATACAAATCCTTATTGTATGGATCAAAAATAAGGCCAGCATTATGAGCTCTGCAAGTCTCATTAAATACATAACCCTTTTCAGATGGGACCTCAAATCCTTTTTGCATCATTACATCACACATCTTCTGAATATTAAGAAAAGACTTCCTATACCATTCATGTTTCTGTATATTTTCTTTAATTCTGCTGATAGATTCCGGATTAGTGAACAAATGTGGTTTAGCCATAATTAAACAACCTTTCTTTTGATTATGAGCATAATTATACATCAGAAATCCCTTTCCGCATTGGTTTTTATACTGTATTTGTGATATATTTTATTACACAGTAAAGGATGTGTGTTCTAATGAGAAAAGCAAGACTTGATACATTGATATTCGTAATATTCATAACGGTTTTCGGGATAGTAAATTTATTGAATCCGAATAAACCGGAAATATCTTTACAGGAAAACAGATCTCTAGCAAAGAAGCCTGCACTGTCTAGTCAGTCGCTATTCGATAAAAGTTATGCAAAAGGCTGGAATGACTATTATTCAGATACTATATTTTTCCGCGAAGACTTAATTCAGATGAATGTGGATTTGAAGAAGCATTTCGGGCTAGGCGGAGACCAGATATCTATTGTAGTAGTCGGAAATGAACCTGCTCCGACAAAAACACCCAGACCTTCGCAAATACCTGCTTCATCATCGCCAATACCTTCAGAAACCCCTTTGGTCTCAGA
>JBAZFL010000193.1:0-4179 GCA_041653455.1 Clostridia bacterium | reverse complement strand
ATACGAGGAATATGAAACTGTCGTAGTTTTAGGAAAAGAAGACATTTACTTTTCAAATTCATCAATCAGATACCTTGTAAGCTATGAATCAATACTTGGAACACAGCAGGAAGTGACATCTGATATACTAATTGAAACAATATCTTCAGCTAAATCTTTTCTTTATGTTTTTTTGTTTCTAATGCTGTTTGTTTTTTTCCTTATAAACTATTTAATGTATACGCTTCTCATTTCATTACTTGTTAATATAGTAAGACGTATAAGGAAGAAAACTGCAAATCTTGGAGTATCTTTACAGCTTTCTGCATATGCATTAACGCTCCCCGCAATAGTATATGTTATATGGATGTTCTCACCTTTAAACATCATTTTGGGTGATCTTCTTATTTTTCTGCTTGCTCTTATAATATCATATAAAGGTATTGATGCTTTTTACAAGCTTTTTGAGGAAGATGTGAAAGCACCAGACAAAAAAGCATGATTTTTGTTGACAAATAATCGTGAAGACTATAAAATACAAAAGACTTGATTTACCTTATGGCAGAAGGGTGGTGAAAACAGATGGCGGAAGTAAGGCTTAAAGAAAACGAAACTCTTGAAAGCGCTTTAAAGCGTTTTAAAAGACAATGCGCCAAAGCAGGTGTTTTAGCCGAAGTAAGAAAAAGAGAACATTATGAGAAACCCAGCGTCAAGAGGAAAAAGAAATCCGAAGCTGCAAGAAAAAGAAAGAAAAGATAATCAAATGGGAGCATCAAGCTCCCATTTTCATTCCCTTTAATTCTATATTTCAAACGATAAGTACTTTAAATGAAGTATTATAAACTTGCCTATAATAATCCTTCACTCATATCCTGTCCTCCTAGTACATGAATATGAATGTGCTTCACTGACTGATGTGCATCATATCCAGTATTGTTTATAATCCTTACTCCGCTTCGAGCTATACCCAATATCTCACTTACTTTTTTTGCTGCAAAAAACATTCTCCCGATTATTTGACAGTTATCCTCAGTTACATCATTGAGATCGGAAAGAATATGCTGCTTTGGTATTATCAAAACATGATGTTTCGCTTGGGGATTGATGTCCAAAAAAGCATAGGTATATTCATCTTCATACACTTTTTCGCTGGGTATCTCCTTTCTAGCTATCCTGCAAAAAATACAATCATCCATTATCAACTGCCTCCTTGATAAGTTTTACAGCTTTTTCCAATGCGGCTTCTGCCATATGCGAGTCTTTACCGCCTGCCTGAGCCATATCTGCTCTGCCTCCTCCTGATCCATTTATAAACATGGAAGCCTGTTTAATTATTACATTTGCATCTATTCCTTTTTTAACTGCTATTTTGGATGCTGCAACTACCATTGATACCTTTTCACCAGTAGACACAAACACTACGACACAATCATCATATCTTTCACGAGCTTTATCTGATAAGTTTCTCAATACAGGCATATCCGCATCTTTTATAACAGAAGCAATAATTTTTATTCCTTTATACTGCTCATATGTCCCAAGCATGTCTTTTACTTCTGAAGAAGATAATTTATTTTTAAGTTCTTCATTTTCTTTTCTTAATTCTTTTATCTGGTTACCCAAATTCTCAACTTTTTGTACAACATCACTGCTTTTAAGCAATTTTGCAATCTGATTTATTGCATCATCCTGTTTTTGCAAATACTCAAACGCATTAAGACCTGTAAGAGCCTCTATTCTTCTTACACCGGATGCGACAGCATTCTCCGAAACAATCTTAAACAGTCCGGTCTCTCCAGTCCTTGTAAGATGAGTACCTCCACATAATTCCATACTGTAAGGATTTATAGAAACAACACGCACTTCCTTAGAGTATTTCTCTCCAAATAATGCTGTAGCTCCTTTTTTCTTAGCTGAATCTATATCCATTATTTCTTTAACAACTTCAATATCCTTAAGTATTATGCTGTTCACTATGTTCTGTACATCTCTTATCTGGTCATCATTCATTGCAGAAAAATGAGTAAAATCAAATCTCAACCGCTGATAATCGACATAAGATCCAGCTTGGTGTACATGATTCCCCAAAACCTCCCTAAGAGCATACTGAAGCATATGTGTAGCTGTGTGATTTCGTTCTGTTGCTTTTCTTCTATTTATATCCACATTGCATGTCACGATATCATCTTTGTAAAAGACTCCTTTTTCCAGTATTCCCATATGAATGAAGATACCTTCTTTATTTATTACATTTGTAACTTTGATGCTCGCGTTGCTATTCTCTATATACCCGGTATCTGCCTGTTGGCCACCTCCTTCCGCATAGAAGACAGTCTTATCAACAACCAGTTCAACCATTTCATCTTTTTGTATAAAAGATAAAACCTTTACTTGAGCGTCTAGTCTGTCGTAGCCTAAAAATTCCGTTTTGGATATATTTTTATAAACATTTTCATCATTCTGCCATGCTGAACCTTCATTTGCTTTCTTTGCATCTCTAGCTGTCTTTTTTTGATTCTGCATACACTCATCAAAACCATCTTTGTCAAGCTTAAATCCTCGCTCAGAAGCAATTTCCCTAGTTAGATCATATGGAAATCCATATGTGTCGTGAAGTTTGAATATGTATTCTCCTTCAAGTATATCTTTCTTATCGTTTATTGCCTGTTCAAGGTATTGGTTCAAAATAGCTGTCCCGCTTTCGATTGTGTTTATGAACTTGCCTTCCTCACTCTGAACAACTTTATAAATATACTCTTTCTTTTCTTCGAGTTCTGGGTATGCGCTTTTAGAATTACTTATAACTACATCAGTAAGTTCTGAAAGAAAGTTATCCTTTTTACCTAACAGTCTTCCATGTCTTGATGCTCTTCTTAATAACCTTCTTAGAACATATCCTCTACCTTCATTTGAAGGAATAATTCCATCAGAAATCATCATGACAGAACTTCTTATGTGATCGGTTATAACCCGTATTGATATATCTTTAGTTCTGCTAACACCGTATGAAGTATCTGTAGCATGACAGACAGAATCCAATATCTGTTTAATGGTATCGACTTCAAATAAAGAATCTACTCCTTGTACTACGCAAGCAAGTCTTTCCAACCCCATACCTGTGTCAATGTTTTTGCTTTTGAGAGGTTTATAAGTTCCATCCTCTTGTTTGTCAAACTGTGTAAAAACATTATTCCATACTTCAACAAATCTGTCACAGTCACATCCTACTTTACAGTCCTTTGAACCGCATCCTTTATCTTTTCCCCTGTCATAGTATATTTCAGAGCTTGGCCCGCAAGGTCCGGTACCATGCTCCCAGAAATTATCCTCTTTTCCAAGTCTGACTATATGGCTTTCATCCATTTTTACAATATTTTTCCAAATATCATAAGCTTCATCATCTTCTTCATATACAGATGCATAAAGAAGATTCTTATCCATTTTCAAAACAGTGGTGAAAAATTCCCATGACCACTGGATTGCTTCTTTCTTGAAATAGTCACCAAAAGAAAAATTACCGAGCATTTCAAAAAAAGTGCCATGCCGAGTGGTTATACCTACCCTATCAATATCCAGAGTCCTTATGCATTTCTGACAGGTTGTTATTCTTTTTGAAGGAGGTACGACTGTACCTGTAAAATATGGCTTTAAAGGCGTCATTCCTGCATTTATAAGAAGTATGGAAGGATCATCCTTTGGCACAAGGGAAAAACTCTTAAGCCTTAGATGATCTTTGCTTTCAAAAAATTCTAAATATTTCTCTCTTAATGTGTTTAGTGATAACTTTTCCATTATTTTCACCTTAATCCTTATTTATTGTATATAAAAAACTCCCATCCTGTAAAGGGACGAGAGTTATCACGCGGTACCACCCAAATTCTTTCAAAAGAGATTACATTCTTCTGAAAGCTCTTAACCCTTTAACGCAGGAATACGTTCCGTTTTCGGAAGGCTTCAAAGGGTAGCTTTCACATACATTCTGGCAAGGGTTTTCACCATTCCCCTTTCTCTTTGGCCATAAAACACATGTTACTTCTCCTTCTAGTAACGCCATATTGAGTGTATTATATCATCAATTACTCATATGTCAATACAGGTTTAATCTTCATAGTTATCATAGTTTACAAATCTGACAGTGTCAGGGATATCAGGAAACGTGTCTGAAAATTTGTATTCAGTATCTATTTCAACAATTATCAT
>JBAZFL010000192.1:0-4215 GCA_041653455.1 Clostridia bacterium | reverse complement strand
TAAATTGTAAAGAGGTTACAGATAAACCATCTTGTTAATAAAAATATGTTGTGTTAACATTGTAACAATGCATTTATGGAGGCATTTATGGGTTTTGAGAACAAATTGACAGAGGGAAGCGTAGTCAGACAGCTGATTAAATTCAGCCTTCCTTTATTGATATCAAATATTGTACAGGCGCTGTATTCTGTCGCAGACATGCTTATTGTAGGCTGGTTCAGTGGTACATATACCATGTCAGCTGTAAATATAGGAGGCCAGATTACAATGGTAGTGACCAACTTCGTAATCGGGCTTGCAGTCGGCGGAACAGTTCTCATAGCTCAGTATATTGGAGCAAAGAAACACGATGAAGTTGAGAAGACTATAGGAACACTATTTTCCGTTATGGGCCTTCTTGCTTTGTTTTTTTCTGTTTTCATGACTTTCTTTTCCGATGTGATGCTAAAAGCGTTGAATACGCCTTTAGAATCATATGACATGGCAAAGGATTATGTTCTCATATGCATGTGGGGTATCGTATTCGTATTTGGCTATAATGCTATAAGCGCGATACTCAGAGGAATGGGAGACTCCAAAAGACCTTTGGCTTTTGTCGGGATAGCATGTGCAATCAATGTAGTTCTGGATATAATTTTTGTAGGCCCTTTGGATATGAAAGCTTCAGGTGCAGCTATCGCAACAATAATCGCTCAGGCAATTTCCATGATTCTGGCAGTTATTTATCTAAAGAAAAGCCGATTCGTATTCAATTTCCATCATACAAGTTTCAGAATTCAAAAAGAAAAACTCAAACTTCTTTTGAAAGTCGGAATACCGTCAAGCGCTCAGAATGTAATTGTAGGTATTTCTTTTTTAGTGCTTACTTCTATGATAAATGATATAGGGGGAGTAACCGCATCCGCTGCTGTCGGAATTGTAGGCAAATTCAATTCCTTTGCCATTTTACCTGCAATAGCAATGAGTGCTTCAGTATCAGCTATGGCTGCTCAGAATATAGGTGCGGGCCTTTATCAGAGGGCATCAAAGACTCTTATGACTGCAATAGCTATATCATTTACAATCAGTGTCGTCATATTTATATTCGTGCAGATATTCCCAGAAGCTATACTGCTTGCATTTAGAGCAGAACCGGATGTTATCAGTATAGGAGTGAGTTATCTGAAGTCCTTCAGTTTTGACTACCTTGTAGTCCCATTTGCCTTCTGCTTCAACGGATTGTTAAATGGTGCAGGATATTCCGTTATATCCATGATATCAAGCACCGTATCCTCTTTAGTATTCAGAATACCTTTGGTGCTGTTATTTGCCAGGGTATTACAGACTGGAGTAGGAGGGCTTGGCTATGCAGCTCCAATAGCTACTTTCTTTGCAATGCTTATAGGCGGATACTTCTACTTTTCAGGAAAATGGAAAAATGACAAGCTTAAGATAAAAAGATCCTGAGCCTGTCATTTGTTTAATTAGTAAATATTTGCTTATTCAGCTAACGCATTCTTTAAAACATCATCCATTGTCTTAACGGGAGTAATTTGCATTTCATCCAGTATCTGTTTTGGAACATCAACCAGATCCCTCACATTCTCCATCGGAATCAGTACTTGTTTTACTTTTGCTCTTCGTGCAGCAGACAATTTTTCTTTCAGACCACCTATAGGGAGAACTCTTCCTCTTAAGGTTATCTCTCCTGTCATAGCCACATCCCTTCGTACCTTTTTTCCCGAAAGTGCGGATATTATAGCTGTCGCGAGCGTTATTCCTGCTGATGGGCCGTCTTTTGGAACAGCTCCTTCAGGAACGTGAACATGGATATCCTTATCTTTGTAGAAATCAGGATTTATACCTAATTTTTCCGTCTGGGAGCGTATATATCCGATTGCAGCCTTAGCAGACTCCTTCATTACATCACCGAGCCTTCCTGTGAGTTCGATATGGCCAGTTCCTGTCATGATGTTGACCTCAATAGTAAGGGTATCTCCTCCCACCTGTGTCCAAGCCAGTCCTCTTGCAATGCCTATATCATCCTGGTCAAATGTCGTATCATAAAGATATCTTTTCGGCCCTAAGAAATCTTCAATATTATCTACTGTTATCTTTATTGAATCCGTTTCATCAAGCTGCATCCTGGTCGCTGCTTTTCTGCAAAGTGATGCTATTTCCCTTTCAAGGTTCCTGACTCCGGATTCTCTTGTGTAGTTGCTAATAACCTTTTCCAGAACATCCTTGGTAAAAGACAGATGCTTTTTGGTCATACCATGTTTCTTTAACTGCTTTGGTATTATGTATTTATTAGCTATATGCATTTTTTCTTCTTCTGTATACCCTGTAACTTCAATTATCTCCATACGGTCCAACAGAGGTCTTGGTATGGTTTCAGTTGTATTTGCAGTGGTAATGAACATTACATGACTTAAGTCCAGAGAAATTTCAAGGTAATGATCTCTGAATGAATTATTCTGCTCAGCATCCAGTACTTCAAGCATTGCGCTTGCAGGGTCACCTCTGAAATCACTTCCCAGCTTGTCGATCTCATCAAAAAGAATAAGCGGATTCATTGAGCCTGCTTGTTTGATTGCTTTTGCAACCCTTCCTGGCATGGAACCTATATATGTCCTTCTGTGGCCTCTTATTTCAGCTTCATCCTTTATCCCGCCCAGAGACATACGGACATACTTTCTGTTTATTGACTCTGCAATAGACTTAACTATAGATGTCTTGCCTGTTCCTGGAGGTCCGACCAGGCATAAAATCGGGGAATTGAAATCATTACTAAGCTTTTTAGCAGCTATATACTCGATTATTCTTTCTTTAACCTTGCCCAGTCCGTAATGATCTCTTTCCAGAATCTTCCTGACATATTTAATATCCAGTTTCTCTTTTGTCTCAATACCGAAAGGAAGCTCAATCAGTGTTTCCATATATGAGCGTATAACAGAAGCTTCAGGAGACATAGCAGACATCTTCGAAAGCTTGCTCATTTCCTTTTTTAACTTAGTCCGGATTTCCTGAGGATACCTCTTAGAGTCAATGGCTTTGATGAATTCACTCATCTCATCCTCATCAATCCCTTCACTGTATTCACCCAGTTCTTCCTGTATTGCTTTGAGCTGTTCTCGAAGATAGTATTCCTTTTGTTTATCATCGATTGTGCTTTTAACCTTTGTCGCAAGGTCTCTTTCAAGTTTTAGTATCTCTATTTCATTAATTAAAAGAGGCAGTAACTTTTCAGCTCTAGTAATACCGTCCAGCTCTTCAATAAAAGATTGGATTATATCCGGTTTCAATACCATGGAACCGACCATTGCATCAGCAACTGTGCCTATATCATCTGCTGCAACTGCACTGAAATATCCTTCATGAGATATTCTTCCAAGTAGTGTCACATACTCCTCGTAAAGTGTAGTAAGCTTCCTGTGCATAGCTTCAAGAATATTGCTCTCGGATATAACTGCTTTGGAGCTTTCCGGAACAGATACTATGGCTGTGTAGTAACCTTTTACAGTAATGGTATCTTCAAGTTTTGCTCTTTTTAACCCTTCAACAAGAATCCTGCATGTTCTTCCTGGCAGTCTTAGAACCTGCTTTACGTTTGCAATTGTTCCATATTCATATAGATTCTCCTGTTTAGGATTCTCGATTGAAGCATCTTTTTGCATTACAAGAAAAACCTGGCCATTCTCTTCCATGGCTTTTTCCAGTGCAAGGATGGATTTCTCTCTTCCTACATCAAAATGAGTAACCATGCTAGGTATAACTGCGACTGCTCTTAAAGGTATAAGAGGTATTTTAGTGAACTCAATTTTCTCTGCTCCATCCTTAAAATCGAAATCCGCTTCAGTTATCTCCGATCCTTCAAATATGTCTTTATCGTCATATACTTCATCTATTTTATCTTTTTTATCTGTCATATCGTTTTATCCTTATGTTTGAGCCGTGATGTTATCACGACCGATTTTCGTGTAAACATTATTCTACCAAATTTATCTTATTTATGCAAAAATATCTATTTCTATCACTATAACCAGATTAAATCCAAATAAGCTTTCGAAATAACGGGTTTGTATATAAAGCATGCTTTACTAATTGCTAATCGTCTATTTTTTCCTTAACTTTAATTCTGCTGATACCGTCGTCAACCTCAGAAGCTTTTTCTGCTATATTATCTATTCCGGAAGTATCTTTATCTCCATAACGTACATCTATGTATTCATCTGT
>JBAZFL010000191.1:0-4233 GCA_041653455.1 Clostridia bacterium | reverse complement strand
TTACACCAGAGACGACACCGGCAAGATTGTTAAGGGTCCCGCTTCGGCCTCTGATATCCTGATGAATAAACAGTTGGCTATGGCGGGTTATGATTCTGCCGGTGGCAAACTGACCGAAGATCAGATGCTCGCAAATATGACTGATACCGAAAAGTTGAGTTATCAGGTATCGAAAGCATCCTCTCAAAGACAACTCGACGCAATTAACGGAAAACTGGACATAAGCCCTGCGCTGGAAGAGGAACTCAACAGTGAACAGATGCAGGCCCAGGAAATGCTTACCCGTAAATTGGGGAAGGACTGGATGCTTTCAACTTCCGGCCAGAGTTTAATGGCGAAGATCAAACAAAAGGCGAATCTTGTAAGAGAAGAAGCGCGGCGCGGGATGATAACCACAAATGAGGGCGTTCTAAATTCTCAAACCAATAGAAAGAATTTGAATGACGCGAACATTGTAAACCTTGCCTCTGGTTTCGCCGGAACGAACACCGATAAAATAAATAAAATGATGGGCTTTGCCGGTATGCAGACGGCGGGAATGAACGACTCTTTATCTATGAGCAGTAAACTCGCTTCGGAAAGGGCAAATAAACAGAACCTCGCTATGCAGAACTATGCAACAAAAACAAATGCTAGCACGTCTGTAAATACCGCGGGACTCGGTGCCGCAGGAATGGCAGGTGCGGCTGCGGCTGCGGCTGCGGCTGCTTAAGGAGAATTTAGTGAAAGAAAAGATTGAATCGGCTAAAGAATTAATCAGGATGTCCGTTAATAATTACAAGAATCCTATCATCAATTCGGGTTTTGGCAAAGATTCTATTGTGGTTATCCACTTGTGCCGATCCATGGGATTGAATCTGGAAATAATGTTTCACCGCGATCCTTACTTTCCAAAGAAATACCGTTACGCCAATAAAATAATTGATATGTGGAATCTTGTTTGCCGTGATTATCCGGCTAGAATGTGTAGCGCGTTCTTTAGATACGATACTTTTGAAATCTGCCGACATTATCAGATAGGATATGGCGATTTAGTTCTTTGCGCCATGCTTTACACTCCGGAAAAATTTATCGAAGGGGAGTATCTTTGCGCTCTTAACGATATTTATTTACAACCAAAAGGAACATACGACTATATTTGGGATGCGATCCTCGAAGGGCACCGGACAAAAGAAGCAAAGCCGCATAACAATATGGTCCCTTCTGGTTTAGGTTGGTCAAATAAACACAATATCGGAAGTGCCGATGTTGTGTTTCCTATTCACGATTGGACCAATCAAGAAGTATATCAATACATCGTAGATAACGGCATACCTATCAATACAGATGTTTACGACATTAAGGATGGAGAGCTTGTACCAAAAACGGACAAGACGTTTAACCCTGATTGCCGTCCGGCCTGTACCGAATGTATGAGGCCTGATAAACCGAGAAGCGTTTTATGCCCGAAAAAGATGTGCCTTGTTAATAATAATTGGGAAAACCTAGTGAAAACAGAAATGCCGAATGATTTTCCAGGATATAGCGAAGAACAAAAGGCAGAAGAATAGGAGGTAATTATCATGGGGTACCAAGCACCTAATTTTATATATCCGACGCCAGACACACCACAATACGGGCAAGCCCTTTTAGCCGGAACGAAAGAAGGTGCAATGATGGGCTTTTCTATGGGCGGGAAGATAAAAGAGATTAAAAAGCAAGACGCCCTTGACGCTGATATTTCAAAGATAACGACCGAGGCGCAGACGAAACTTGATTCTCTTAAACCTGCCGAAACAGTTAAACCAGCAGAAGCGACGCCACAGACTATGCAAAACGATTTTAAGGCTGATCCAAGTCTCGCGCAGAATCTTATTGATTCAACGATTAAACCAGATAAGGCCTTAATGATGTCCGGTAGTGCGCCTCTTGTGCCTCCGGTTACAGGGCCGTTGGCTGATACAAAGCCGGTTGACGAAATCCGCAATAAACGAATCGAAATCAATGCGGATATGCACAATAAACTTATTCAGACCTATCGAAAGCACGGCAAGGTCGAGGAAGCTCAGGCCATGGAAGATAAGTTCATGGGGCAGACGCTCGCCATGGCTAAGATTGATCATAAGGTCGCGTCTAAAATATGGAACTCCAGTTTTCTGAAAGACAATTATGGGGAAATCGACCTTACTCCCAAACCAGATTTTTCTATACACGGAGACCACGGCAGTTATGTAATGGTCGATAAGACCAGTGGTTCGGTAACGACCATTACCAATCCCGGTCAACTAAAAGAAATCGATCCGGAAAAAGATGTTTATACGCTTGGCGCAGACGGGACGTGGAATCAGGTTAAACTCGGTAAACCTAAAGAGAAAGAGGGAGATCGAAAACTATACCAGGAACATTTTGAAAAGGGCATTACAACGTGGCTGGGCGGGAAAGGTATTCAACCGGAAACGGACGAGTCTGGTAAGCCCGACTTTACAAAAACATTATCAAAAAACCTTAAATCGGAAATCAAGGGTATGCCTGGCGTAACCGTTGAACAATACGTCAACAAAGCAAACGAAATATATTCCAATATCGTCGGGCAGAAAGACGAAACTCCAGCCTCGGCGTGGAACAAAACACTTAATTTAATGAATAGCAACATACCTGAGACAAGGATTACAATTCCAGGCATTCCCAAAGAGCACATGGAAAAGGCCAGCACCGCTGCCGCAAAGTCAATGACAGAGGGCGCTGTGGATGTCGGGTACAATCAAAAAACAGGACAACTTCAAGCCGTTTATTCCGACGGAACGAAGAAAATCATCTACAATACCAATGCGCAGCCGACTACTAAACCTACCGCAAAACCAGCGGCAGCGATTACTCCAAAAGCGGCAGAAACAGACTATACCAAATTTACTCCGGACCAACTGTCCGCAGCGGATAAAGATTGGATGGCTAAAAATCCCAACGCTACTTCTGCGGGGACAAAACCGAGCCAAATACAGAAACAGCAGTTACGTAAGCAGAAGGATGCGGCAGACCTTCAGAAAAAACAGGCAGAGGGCAAAACTTACAATGATAAATTAAAACAAGAGGCAATCGCCAAAAGATCAAAGATATTACAAATGAACGGAATGTCAAAGGCCGAAGCCGATGCCCAAGCTGCGAAAGACCTAAGTTAAAATAAATATAAAGGAGGCCTGATATGGCCACGCCCAAACTCGACGACGGGTTTATTTCTATTAATCAATCCCTAACAACTTCGCCAACTTTAGATGATGGATTTGTTTCTATTCGATCTCAACTAGAAAAGAAAACTGAAAATCCTGGCGTGTTTCAGTCTTTTGTTGAGGGCGGAGCAAGGGGCATAACTACCGAGTTGCCATCAATGGTTGGCGCAGCCGCAGAATTCGCCGGTTCTTATTTACCTGACGAATTGAGTATTATTGAAGAGACCGGCCGCGACCTTAAGAATTGGGCGGATGAAAAAGGTAAGGAGTGGTATGGAGAAGAAAAGGAGCGAACAGGACTGTCACGAATAGTCTATGAAGGGACAAAAATGCTGGCTCCGTCCATTATCCCCGGAGGAATTGTAGGAACTGGCGCAAGGATTTTAAAGGGCGTCGGAAATTTAGTCAAGATGGGGAAAGCAGCACAAGTGGCTGGTGATGCAGCAAAGGCCACGAGATTACTTGATGCCGCACAAAAAGCCGCAAAACAAGCCAATACTATCGCGGCATCGTCAACAGCGGGATTATTCGGGTTATCTCAGGCACAAAGCACGGTTGATTCGGCAGAAAAACAGGCCGTTATGCTTGAACAGCAGGGCGATATTGAGGGCGCAAAGAAGGCAAGAGAAGCAGGGCAGGGGATGGCTCCACTTGCCACCGGTGCTATTGAGGCCACAGGCGAATATTTTGGCACTAAATATCTTGGTAAGTTATTCGGATTAGACGAAGCGGAAGTTGTTAAACGCGGAGCTGGAAACCTTGTCAAAGATTTCCTTAAAACCCTGGGCGTAGAAGTTGGAACAGAAATAGGCCAGGCCGCAGGAGAGGCGGGAGTAGAGAAATATACCGCTATCAGACCCGATGCAGAACCTCTTGTTGAAGCTCTTGACGTAATAGGACCGACCGCATTTATGACGTTAATTACTGGTGGGGTTGCTTCAGGAGCAAATAGATTGAGTCAAGGCAAGCAGCCAGCACAAACGCCACCAGGCGCTCCACCTCTTGCCCCCCAAGACATTCCCCAAGGCGA
>JBAZFL010000190.1:0-4259 GCA_041653455.1 Clostridia bacterium | reverse complement strand
AAAACAGATTTCCGTCGAGGACATCTCGGGGCGAGCGTGATCGGAAAGGACTGCCTTCGCCAATTGTGGTACGATTTCCGTTGGGCGAGCGACCCGGGATTTGAAGCCAGATTATTGAGACTTTTCGAATCGGGTTACAAGGAAGAAGATCGCATTATTGAAAACCTCCGTTCTGTTGGTATTACCGTTTGGTCTCGTGATCCAGATAGTGGAGAACAGCTCCATTTTAAGGAAGAAGAATTTGGTCATTTTGAAGGATCTCTTGATGGCATTGGGGTTAACTTTCCAGAAGCGCCAAAGACCTTCCATATATTAGAATGTAAAACCTCGTCAAAAAAACTGTATGATAAACTCGTGAAAGAAGGTGTCGAAAAGGCGAAGTATCAACATTACTGCCAGATGCAGATTTATATGAAGTGGGCGAAACTAGATCGTGCCTTCTACATTGTTTGTTGTAAAGACGATGACCGCCTTTATGGAGAGCGTGTATATTACAACAAGGAGGTGGCAGACCGACTTGTTGAAAAAGCGCGCAGGGTTATTTATAGTGAAATCCCATTAGAAAAACTCGGCGAATCTGAAAAAGATTTCCGATGTAAATTCTGCGACCACGCGGATTTATGTTGGAATAAAAAATTGCCACTCGTTAGTTGTAGAACGTGCGCCTTTTCCACCCCAGAAGCCGATGGCACATGGACATGTGGACGCGGGGAGAAAAGAGTTATTAGCGAGTTTGAACAGAAGATGGGTTGTTCAAGCCATATATTTATTCCTGCACTAGTGCCTTTGCAATTAGTGGGTTCTGACCCGGAAGCGGGAACGATAGAATATGAAGGTGGCATTGTAAATGGTGCGGATTTTATTAAGAGTGTGGATTTGGAGAAGGAGATTTTGAAGTGTGGAAAAAATTAAAATTTAATATCTTCCATATTTTTTCAGCAGTGAGTCAAATACTTTGATACTCACAAACATTGCAAGTGTATTTTCTCCTTTATATTTCCTAAAGGCGGTTTTCTTTCCTTGCCCACGATTGAAAATAACACTGTCTTTTTTCAATGATTCTTTATTTGGGATGTCACCGACATATGCATATTTCTCATTTCTTACCAAAATACTACGTTGCATAATTCACCAAGTTGTTTTGTATTATTATACTATTTAAATCTTTCTATTTTTAAAACACAATCATTAAATACTTACGCGTTCTATACATATGTATGATAGAATTCCCCTTATGCCCCACAGAACTAGAAGGCGGTATTATAACAGGTGTCAATGCAGATACACTTATTGTTAAACTTCCAAACGGTCGGATTGCCATTGTAAAAATCAATGGTGATGAATTTGAAGCAACGTATTTGAGGGAAAGCGAATGACAGAATTAACTTTAAATGATCTTATTAAAAAGTTCAATATTATTTCAAATGCGCTTTCGGTGGATGAATATACTCGCCCACAATTAAAAATTCTTATGCGTATGGATTGGGATAACCCAGAAAGTGCTTTCTATACCGATTTTGGATATGTCGAAGTAAAACGCGGTGGTATTTTGGAAAGCGCATACGGTAACGGCGCAACACCAGAAGAAGCGATACGTGACTATTACAAGAAGATTGTTGGTAAGCGGTTGGTGTTTCACGCGATGGATCCGGAGTATAGAAGGGAATGTGTGGTTGATTGAAATGTCCGATTGGGCGCGCAGGCAACTTTATATTAAAAAGCCGGTTGAACGGAAACCAAAATATCATTTTAAAATCATAATCGAAGGTGACTCCGAAGATAAAGAAAGTATAGATAGATTATGCGAAAATCTGAAATCGGAAATGTGGCATGAGAATTCTATCATACATGAACCGGAAATAACTTCCACAAAGACCCACTGCTATCGTTGTGGTGATCATTGTGAATGGGATGGGCCGCAAAAGACATATCCTCGCGTATTGGATATTGCGCGTCCGTCGTGTCCTTCGGATTCACCAATGCCGAAAGAGTTTAGGGATGATGGGGTGTGATGAAACTGACTGATGATGTTCGTGTTTGTGGTTACAACAAATGTGGATATTGTAGTAACGATGATTGTGATCATTATTTTGTGAAGTGTCCATTCAAAACGTTGGGCGAATGTCCGGTGCATAACGATAACCAACATCCTTAAATACAATCAATGCGTATAAATTATAACCGTGATGCTAACATGACACTACAACTTCGCCCCTACCAATCACAGGCAATTTCGGATTTGTTCGAGTATTGGGCAACAAACAAAGGCAGATCTCCCCTGATAGTTTTGCCAACCGGCGCGGGCAAGAGCTTGGTTGTGGCGTCATTTATTAAGACTGTGCTTGATGAATCACCATATGTTCATATAATGGTTCTTGCACATGTCAGGGAATTGGTTCAACAAAATCATGACGAGTTTGTAGCATTGTGCCCGGAAATAAGCACGGGTATATATTCAGCGGGGTTGAATTCGCGTGACACAAAAAATTCTGTAATTTTCGCAGGTATTCAATCAATATACAATAAAGTATATTCTCTTCCGCACAAAATTGATATTGTCATTATCGACGAGGCACACTCTATCTCCCCGAAAGAAACCACACGGTATGGAAGATTTATAAAAGATATGAAAGTGGCCAATCCAAACGTGGTGATATGGGGCGCAACCGCAACGCCATTTAGGACGACCGAAGGACTGTTGACCGATGGTAAAGATCGCTTGTTTGACGGGATTGCTCATTGTACTGATTTAAAAGATTTGATTCGTGATGGGTATCTCGTACCAATCGTGTCAAAGTCTGGTGTTAAAAAAATTGATCTTACCAATGTGCATATTCAAGCCGGTGAGTACAATCAACGGGAATTAGCTCACGCAGCTAATGATAAAGAACTCGTTCGTCTCGCAGTTGAAGAATTTGTCGAATATGGGAAAACTCGCCGAGCGTGGATTGTTTACTGCTCGGGTGTTGCACATGCAGAGCACGTTGCACAAGAAATCAGAAAGCATGGTGTTGAATGCAAAGTTCTTACAGGAAATACCAAAACGGAAGAACGCGACAAGATTGTAAATGATTTTAAAAACGGGAAGTTGAAATGTATTTGTAACGTCGGAGTCCTGACCACTGGGTTTAACGCTCCTATTACGGACATGATTGTTCTCCTTTTCAGCACTATTAGTACGGGCAAGTATATTCAGGTCGTAGGCCGAGGAGCGAGAAATTATTCTGAAAACAATGGATATAAAAAGACAGAATGCGTTCTATTGGATTACGGCGAAAATGTTTTAAAACATGGGTTACTTGATGAAATTGATGTTCAACGTACAAAGGATGTATTTGGAAAAGAAAAAATAAAACCTCCTATGAAAGAATGCCCAAATCCAAAATGCAAAGCAATCATCCACGCTCGTGTAATGAAATGCCCCTCGTGTGGATATGAGTTTCCGTTGCCAGAAGCAGAAGCAAAGCATGGAACCGAGGCTTATAGCGGGCCAGTGACCAGTGATCAAGTTAAGCCCTTTATCGTGGATGTTGTTAGCACATATGTTGCGAAACACGCGAAGCCGGGAAAAACCCCAAGTGTAAGAATGGAATTTATTGATAGAATGGATAGATCGTATCCGATATGGTTTTGCCTCGACCACAAAAATTATGCCGCTGAAAAAGCGCGCGCGTTAGTTAACCAATTTGGCGGAAAGGCGCGCAGTGTGGATGAAGCATTAAAAGAATATCCGAATTGGCGACAGGTCGAGAAGATTGAAGTGAGGCCCGATGGACGCTTTTTTAGAGTAAACGGATTTGTATTTAAAAAAGGGCAATCAACACAACAGAAGTTGGAGGGGTGAGAGAATGAAATTTATAAATTGGATAGACCACATAATGTTTTATATAGGCATAATCGGAATATTTTGGTTATTGCCTTTAATTAGTTTGTCAATGTTTGAAATATATGACAAACAAATTTGGTTATATGTGTCCATATTATTAATTTTGTTTGGATTCGCTATAGCATTTATAGCAGCGGAGAAATGAAATGCTAAACCAACCATTCAAAAACTGTAAAATCATTTGTGGAAATGAATCCTGTTATAGTAGAGGAATGTGTTATTCACAAATGTATATTTTAGAAAAGACCGAACAAAAATTGGGGAAGCGTATTCTAGTAAAAGAGGAATCAAAATGACAACCTACAACTACACCGACGAACAACGCCAAGAAACAATTAAATTATTGATGGACATTCAACTTCACATGCCGTGG
>JBAZFL010000189.1:0-4268 GCA_041653455.1 Clostridia bacterium | reverse complement strand
TAAAGGATGTGTAGCAATAAGGTATCCATATGATGAGATTCATGATGATATAAAAAAGATTTTCGAAGAAAGTCCTTATGACTCTGGAATATCTGTATATGAGAGGAATAGCGATAAGGCGATACTTTGCTATGGGAGGATGGTACCTATAGCAGTAGATGTTGCAAATAATGTACAAGCTGATGTTATAAAAATTACGAATATATACCCATTGGATTATTTAAGTCTTTTTGAAGTGTTGAAAAAATACAAAAAAGTAATCTGTGCAGAAGATGTAATATATAGCGGCTCAGTAGGGCAAAGGCTTGAAGCGTGGTTATATAAGAACGGCAGAAATGAATTTGATACTGTTTGCATAAATATTAATGAAGATTGTGAGATGAAAGGTTGTGTAGAAGATATACTGGATGAAAACATGCTGTCTATGCAAGCTCTTTCTAAAATTCTGCTAGATGAGAAGGCTTGATACTGCATTATTTGAAAAATCGCTAGCCAGAAGCAGAACAAATGCCAGACAGGTAATCGAAAATGGTTTTGTCAGGGTTAATAATAAAGTTATCTTGAAACCTTCGTATATGGTTGATTGCGAAAATGATTTAATTGAGACAGAATATCAGGAGAAGTATGTCAGCAGAGGAGCATATAAGCTTTTACAGGCTTTTGATGAGTTTGACATTAGTGTCGAGGGAATGACTGTGTTGGATGCTGGTGCTTCAACAGGAGGATTCACGCAAGTCTTACTAGAGAAAAAAGCAGAAAAAGTTTTTGCAGTTGATGTTGGGACTAATCAGCTTGATCATGCAATTAGAAATGACTGCAGGGTGATATCTATGGAAAATACAGATATCCGGCAGATTGATAAACACTTACAGCATAATTGTATAGAATTTGCTACCTGTGATTTGTCTTTTATATCCATTGAAAAAACAGCTCATAGTATTTATCAAGTAATGAAAGAAAAAGCCAGAGCTGTATTTCTTATCAAACCCCAATTTGAAGCTGGTCGAAGCAATATCGGTAAAAAAGGCGTAGTCAGGGATGAATCAGTAAGGAAAATGTGTGTTGAGAACATAAGTGAGTATCTTATCTCAGTTGGGTTCAATATTCTCGGATTGACTGAATGCATTACTCAAGGTACTGATGGAAATAAAGAGTACTTGGTTTATATCGAAAAAGCATGAATTCTGGATTTGAACATTTCGAACTTAATCCTATATGCGTATTCTTTCAGTTCTTTTAAACTGCTGTTTCCATTCCATGATACTGTCTGCCATGTTACATTTCTTGATAGTTCGTCGCATGAAGCTGATTCAAAACCAGGAATAGTTTCACATGTGTTCCTGTCTACAATAGAAGCTTTAATCCATCCTCCGTATGGTATATGAGCATTAATCATAAGATTCTCATTCTTTATATCTAGCTTAATAGTATAGAATCCACCCAATTCATCTGCAGTAACTGATGTAAACCCATCTTCACGAATAACAGCTCTTCTGTATTCACCGCTTGGCCTGGTTCTTGCTTCTGGGGGCATATTGTGAGCATTGACACTAGAATCAATATAAAAAGACCAGGTACCATCTTCATTGTCTATAATGCCTTTGGTTGAAGACAATCTTAAATCTTTATCTTTAAATAAAACTCTGTCTATATAGGGCTCCTGTCCCATAGGCCTGTACCATATTGTGCCATCACGGCTTGTCAGTAAATGTATATCAAATGTATCAGCAGTTCTTTTATACACATCCATTAGCATTATATGAGCATTTTTCGCATCTGGCCATTTATGATACCCTGTAGTGTAATAATCCCAATCAGGCGGGTCATTAGGATCATTGTGCATAATCATAACAGGTTCTTGAAAATTAGAAAAAGTGCTACTCTTTGATAATGAAACCGATCTTCTAGGGACAGGATAATCTACTGTCTGGCGTGTGTAAATAAGATATTGTCTGGAATCTTCATCATATTCAAGAATATTCTGAGTATCAGAAGGATTATTCAATAAAGGTTTTTCTTGATCATTCCAATGTATACCATCACTTGATGTTGCGCCATGTATTGAACAACCCTGAAAGAAAGGTTTGGTTTTATCATAGTTTACCCATATAAGCTTATATCTTTCAGATTCATCAGCATTTTTATCATATAGCACGCATGTGCCATGAACATTTTTCACAAGATTGTTATTTCTGTTATTATTGAAAGGCATAATGTTTAAATTAGGTTTGACAAAATTAATCCCATCTTCAGATTCTGCATAGGCCAGATTGCTTTTCATGTCATCCAGTGAAGCTTCAGAAAAGACTTCATACCATACCTTTATTTTGTGATTAGCTTTTATGAATGTTGCATAGGCATTTATACAGGAGCTTTCCCATGGCATATCTGGAAGCAATACTGGTTTTTCCTCTAAATAAGGTTTGTGAACTTCAATTCTTATTCCATATGGTGATATGACCGGAGTTTTTGTGTATGGCCATATAGTACCATAACCAGGTTCAACATTTGACCAATCAATAAAAACATATTTATTTTTCATTTATAACCTCCGATAGTTGTTTACTTTATGTTATCAAAGCTTATCGATACATGCAATTATATTTAGATAAAAAAATATTGCAATTTTAGTAATGGAAAATATATAATGAATAAAGAAAATTGCCGTATGTCAGAGGAACATCTATATATGTTATTTAAAAAGCAAGATCAAAAGGTGTCATATAAAGAAAACATGAGGGGCGGACATGGTACCATCATGTTTAATGAATTACTGCCTATGGGTTTACTTAATGAAAAAGGCCGCTTATTTTCTACTATAACGATAGAACCTGGCTGCTCAATAGGGTTTCATATTCATGAAAATGAATGCGAAGCTTATTATGTTATTGAAGGTTCTTTGTTATACAATGAAAATAATGAGAAGGAATATATTATAAATGAAGGCGATTGCGTATATAACAGAAATGAAAGTGGTCATGGTGTGAAAAATGAAAGTGATAAAAAAGCTGTGATACTTGCTTTGATACTTTATGCATAATTAGGAGGAACATGAGTTTAAACGAAAGATCAATTAGAGGGGTAATATTTGATATGGATGGAGTACTGATAGATTCAGAGCAGCTCATGAGCAAATCTGCAATATTAGCACTAAGGGAATTTGGCGTTGAAGCTCAACCTTGGGATTTCATTCCCTACATGGGACAAGGGGAGAACAGCTTTATAGGTAATGTTGCAAGAAAGTATAATGTCGAATACCAATATGCAATGAAATACAGAGCTTACGAGATATATGACAGCTTAGTGTGCACAGAGGCGAAATTGTTTCCACACATAAAAGAAACTCTTACAACATTGAAAAGCAGAGGATATAAAATATCTTTAGCATCTGGTGCAGATATTATGAAGGTGACTTCAAATATTAAAGCTATTGAGATGGATGAATCAGATTTTAATGCTTTCGTTACAGGAAATGATGTGACAAGGAACAAACCTGAACCTGATATATTCCTATTAGCTTCTGAAAGAATGAAATTAAACCCTGCATACTGTTTAGTATGTGAAGATACCATAAGCGGTATTAAAGCTGCGAAAGCAGCTGGAATGCAGTGCCTTGGAGTTACAAGCTCTCTTCAAAGCGAGGTACTGACAAATAGTGGGGCTGATCTTACATCTGAAAGTGTTCACATCCTTTTGGATATATTATTACCTCTAAAAACTGCCAATATAAAGAAGAAAAAAATGTAACTTTTGATGTTAAGCTAATCATTTATGTTGACATAAGCATTATAAATCTATATAATCTCCATTGCTACATAGGGAAGTAGTTCAAATGGTAGAGCAGCGGTCTCCAAAACCGTTTGTTGCGGGTTCAAATCCTGTCTTCCCTGCCAAATGCCGGAATCTAACAGGATCCGGCTTTTATTTTTATTTAGAAGCAAGTATTTAATAGTATATTCGATTATGATATAATGTCTTCTGTTGAACAAAAAGACGAAATGGCCGATATATTGGTAAGATGGGAATAAGTGATGGAAAAAACATATTTAGATAAGATTAAAGAAGCAGAAGATAAAGCAAGTGATATATTAAGAGCAGCGATTAACAAATCTGAACAGATGCTTCATGATGCAGAAAAATCAAATGCCGAATATGAAAAAAAAGGTATAGATAGTATAGAGAATAACTATAAATCCCTATTGAAAAAAGCTGAAAATGAAGCTTCAAAGCTTGTGCAAAAAGCTGATGCTGAATATGCCCTTAAATGC
>JBAZFL010000188.1:0-4275 GCA_041653455.1 Clostridia bacterium | reverse complement strand
TCGATATTAGGTGTTTCATTAATTCTGCTTTTGTATGCGCTTATAGCATGGGCTGCATGATCATCTGACATTATGAACAGTATATTTGGTCTTTTCATTTCGTGGACCTTCCTGTTTCAAGTTTGGTTTTAGTATATATAATCATCTTTCATATATCAAGAATCCTCGATTAATTTACAGGCAATCTGAAAGTGATAGCTAAATTAGTATAATATCCTAAATGAAATAGTATATAATTAAGATATTAAGAACTATATTTAACGTTCAAAAAGATTTTATTAACGGAGGGTTGTGCTATGAAGGATTTTGAAAAGCTCGGTGTATTCTATTTAGGAAAGAAATATGACATAGAGAACAGAAAACTAAAAGATGACTATGTTCTTTTAAAATCCAAAGATTTAACTACACATGCGGTAATTATCGGAATGACCGGAAGCGGAAAGACAGGTCTTGGCATAGGTTTAATTGAAGAAGCCATGATGGATAACATTCCTGTCATAGCAATTGACCCTAAAGGTGACCTTACTAACCTTGCGCTTACTTTCCCTCTTTTAAAAGGTGATGATTTCCGTCCCTGGATTAATCTTCAGGAAGCTTCAAATAAAGGTATGGAGCCAGAGCAGTATGCGCAAGCTCAAGCTGATTCATGGAAGAAAGGATTATCGGAATGGGGACAGGACGGATTAAGAATTCAGACTCTCAAGAATGAATCAGATGTCAAAATATATACGCCAGGCGGTTCATCCGGCATAGGAGTATCAGTATTGAAATCTTTTAATGCTCCTTCAAAAGAAGTATTGGCAGATAAAGACACTTACAGAGACAGAATCAGCGCAACAACAACTGGTCTTCTGTCATTGCTTGGAATAAACGCAGATTCTTTTACAAGCAGAGAATTTATACTTATATCAAAGATAATGGATAACAGCTGGGCAGAAGGAAAAAGCATAACACTGCCTCAGCTTATAGCTGAAATCCAAAATCCGCCATTTGCCAAAATAGGTGTAATGGACATAAACAGCATATATCCTTCAAAAGACCGTTTCAATTTGGCTATGCTGCTTAATAACCTTATAGCCCATCCGGGATTTGAAGCCTGGATGGAAGGCGAACCTCTGGATATAGACAGATTCTTTTATGGGGATTCTGGGAAACCAAAGGTATCCGTATTCTCAATCGCTCATCTTTCAGACAGTGAGAGAATGTTTTTTGTGACTATGCTTCTAAATGAAGTATTATCATGGGTCAGAAGCCAGCCAGGAACAGGAAGCCTAAGAGCTATGATATATATGGATGAACTATTCGGCTATCTTCCTCCTATTGCTAATCCTCCTTCAAAAGCACCTTTACTGACCTTATTAAAACAAGCTCGTGCCTATGGATTGGGATTAGTGCTTTCAACACAGAATCCTGTAGACCTTGACTACAAAGCGCTTTCAAATGCAGGAACATGGTTTATTGGAAGGTTGCAGACAGAAAGAGATAAGCAGAGAGTAGTAGAAGGGCTTGAAGGAGCTGCAGCTGGAGGCAGCTTTGACAAAAACCGTACAGAACAGATACTTGCAGGTATTGGCCAGCGTGTATTTTACCTGCATAGTGTTCATGAGAATGAACCAATAATATTCAACACCAGGTGGGTAATGTCATATTTAGCTGGACCTCTTACCAAAGACCAGATTTCCAAACTCCCTTTTCATAATATTAACTCAGATAGTTCAACAGTTTACGAATCTTCAACACAAGAGACACAATTTACTTCTCAGTCTGAGGCAATTGCAGATCCCTCTTTTGTACTTTCACCGATAATAAAACAGGTATTTCTTCCAGAAAAAACAAGAGCTAGAGGAAAGTTAATTTACAAGCCTGCTGCTATAGGAGTAGCTGATGTAATGTACAGCAGTGAGAAATATATGATAACTGCGACCAAAAGCTATACTATTATAACCCAGTTCAATGACGGGCCTGTAACTCTGGATTGGAATCAGTCACAAATAGTAGATATAAGCATAAATGATATTGAAAGTACACCTGTACCTGATGCGCTATTTGCTGATTACCCACCAGCTGCAGCTAATTCGAAAAATTATGATTTGTGGAAGAAATCACTTACACAGTATATAAGGACGAATTTATCTTTGAAACTGTATTCATCGCCAAAACTGAAAATGGTTTCTAAATACGGAGAAGAGGAAAGAGACTTTATAATCAGGATGCAGCATTATGCGCACGAAAAAAGGGATCAGGATCTTGAAACTATGAAAAAGAAATACAGTTCAAAATTACAGACTCTGGAAAATGCCCTGATTAGAGCAAAACAAGCTGTCGAGAAGCAGAATGCAATGGCTTCACAAAGAAAAATGGATGCTATGGTTTCTGCTGGCAGTGCGATTTTAGGAGCCCTGCTTGGACGCAAAACTGTAAGTGCGACATCAGTTTCAAAAATTGGGACAGCAGTCAGCAGGACATCTAAAGCAATGAAGAGCGGTCAGAGCATAGACCAGGCAGAGGAAAGACTGAAATCCTTAGAAACACAGATCGAAGATCTTCAAATAGAACTTGAGCAGCAATTAAAGGATATATCCTATGAATATGACTTAATAAAAGACAACTCAGAAACAATAGAGATACGTGCAGCAAGTACTAACATAACTGTACACTTGTCAGGTTTGGCATGGGTACCATTTGAGAAGGGTGACATAAAAGACACTATTTTGATCTAATTGAAATATTTATAATAGTATCTTTATTGTAACATCATCATTTTGACTGCAAATTACCAATTACATTTGCATATAAATTATCAAGGTATATAATTAACAAAGTAATCACATATTTTCTATAAACAGCTAGAAGGAGATTAGGATATGGGAAAAAAAGTAGTTCTATTAGTTCTAGATAAGTTTGCAGACTGGGAAGGAGCATATATTTCCACCATGCTTCGTGATGAAAATGTCAGTATAAAAAGCCAGGTTATCTGGGCATCCATCGATAAAGAACCAAAAAAATCAATGGGAAACCTTACAATGATACCAGATATAACACTAGAAGAGATTCCTGATGATATAGATGCATTGATTCTAATCGGCGGCCAATCATATAGATCAAGCGATTCAGATAAACTGACATCATATGTGGAGAAATTTATTAATGCAGGTAAACTTGTCGGCTTCATATGCGATGCCACATATTATGCAGCAAAACAGGGTTTTCTTAATAATGTAAAGCATACCGGAAATGCGTTATTTGAAATGCAAAAGTTAAATACCTATACCAATTCAGATAACTATATAAATGAAGATGCTGTAAGCGATAAAAATATAATTACTGCAAATGGTACCAGTCCTGTGGCTTTTGCAGCCCTTATACTTAAAGCATTGAATTTCCTGCCTGAAAAGGAAGTGGATTTTTTTAGAGATATGCATCTTATAGGATACATGAATGCTTTAATAAAGCACGGATACATAAGTTAGTATGTTATCATTAAATATTTAATGTTTATCGTTAAATATTTATTGACATACATAAATCTATATGCTACAATCCTTCTGTAATCATTTTTTTTAATGGAGGATTGAAATGAAAGTACCAAATTTAGTAAAATACCGCAAATTGTCAAAAGGCATCTATGTAATTGTTAATATATCATTTTGGATATTAATAGGTCTAGCCATCCTTGCAACTCTTTTAACTATTGTAATGAGAATTTTGCCGAATATTGAAAACTTCTCAAACTCAGGTTATTCTTTTCGTATGAGCCCTGATAATTTAATCCAATTTGAATTCAACACAGACACCCTCTCAAACACAACAAGCATAGTAGATATTTTTTCGCTTATGTATGCAAACGCTATTCTATTCACCATACTAATCTTATTAGTTTTAAGCCAGTTAAAAATTATTTTGAAAAATGTTGTAAATGAAAAACCTTTCGCGGAAAAAAATGCAAAAAGTATAAGGAATATCGGTTATGTGGTAATGGCTAGTTCTATATTAATGCCAGTTGCAAAAGCTTTTGTGTTTAATAAGTTCATACATGCATTTAATTTAAGTAATGTAAATGTAATTTACTCAATAAATACTGAAGTACTCATCATAGGAATACTGTTACTTATAGTAAGTGCTATATTTAATTATGGTGCATACTTACAGCAGGAATATGATACGACTCTATAGAATCGAGGTTAAGATATGGCTATTATTATAAGACTTGACAGAGTTTTAGCAGACAGAAAAATGCAGCTTAACGAATTAGCTGACAGTGTTGGAATTTCAATA
>JBAZFL010000187.1:0-4276 GCA_041653455.1 Clostridia bacterium | reverse complement strand
CCAGCCACCGAAATAACCTGATAATCCTCCGATTATAATACCTATCAGCATTTCAATTAAAACAACCACAAATCCGATTGTCAGAGAAACTCTACCGCCATACATCAGCCTTACCATTAAATCCATACCAGAACCATCAGTTCCTAGCAGATGGTCTGAGCTAGGTGAGGCATAAGTGTCTATAAGGTCTGTCATCTTATCTGTCCTTATAACATACTGCATATCATTTCTTTCAATAAGATATTCTATTGTTTCACCTGATTCATTTGTATACTGAAAAGATTCAAGATTATTAAACATTGCTTCTTCGACAGTGTTTTTAAAATCAATTGACAAAAAGATGTCAGCAGATGCAGGAGTAACAATTAGTTTCGTTATATTCGCAAACGGAATCCTTTCAGAACCTGACACTTCATATATGGTCCTTATTTCATCATGATACTCTATTTCATAATTTTTCTGATTAGCACTTAAAGATTGTTCATTTTTGCTTAAAGCTGTTTCAACAGCATACTTCAAGCTAAAATCAGCTTTTACATCCTGCTCGTACATGTCATATATATTCTTAGTTAAGAGAACATGCTCTTCTCCAGTATATATAATGCATTCTCTTCTTGACAGATCAAGGAAATATTCGTTTCCTCCAAATTCTATGAAATTCAGGTCATTATCAATAGCATTAAGAATCGCATTCTTAAAATTTGCAGGGAATACGAAATCAGTTTCTTCTCTGAAAATGTAATCCCCTAGGATTATATCTACTTTTCCGATTCTTTCAGTCCCAAAAAGAACCTGAGTATCATCAGATATTTTCTTTATTGCAAACAGAATGTTTTCCCCATTTATCGTTGTTGTAAATACATTTTTTGCATCTTTCAATGCTAATGCGAATGCCGCTTTATTAATTGATGTAAATTGATAACCTTCTTTAACTTCCTCATACCAGTTTTGATTTATAGTAGCTGATGCGAATTGTGAAGATGTTATTTCTTTTTTATAGAATATCTTTGTTTCCGGATATGGATGAAGCCATCCTCCTACAAATGAAAACAGAAACATTGCTAATATTATTACTAGTCCGATTATCGCAAGCCTGTTTCTTACAAATCTTTTTGCTACAAGCATTGCAGGAGAAATCATCTTAACTCTCTGCTCATCATCAAGACTGCCCGAATGACTTATATGCTCACTTATGTTTGAGCAACTGTCGGTGAAAATTTCTTCTTCCTGGCAGTTAACTTTTTCTTCATATTCAGGTATGCCATTATTTGGTAAATTGTTATCGCTCATTTTCTCCTCCTTCCTAGTTAACTCTGACCCTAGGGTCAACTACTGCATATAATATATCGGAAATAAGAGTACCTATTAGCGTAAGTGTCGCTAAGAATACTAGATAAAACATTGAAAAAGGTATATCCCCAATAATCATTGCCTGATATGCTGTAAAACCGATTCCTGGTATGGAGAAGAGCTGTTCTGTTATCATTGCTCCTGCAAACAATCCAGGTAAAGTTCCGCCAACTATTGTCACTATCGGAATCAAGGTATTTCTGAAAGCATGTTTATTTATTACCTTGTTTTCAGAAAGGCCCTTTGCTCTGGCAGTCCTAATATAATCGGAATTTAATACTTCCAGCATGTTTGTTCGTGTATATCTCATTAAAAAGCCTATGCTTACTATAGTCAAAGTCATTATCGGCAACACAAAATGTGATGCGACATCAAAAAACTGTCCTACAGGTGATAGCTGATCATAAAATCTGCTAACTTTACCTACCGGTTCAAACCACCCGAGTTTATATGAAAATCCGAGTTTCAAGAGTGTTGCAAAGAAAAAGGAAGGTAACGATATTCCTACCAGTGCAAACACGCTGACAGCATAATCTGTCCTGCTATACTGCTTTCTTGCTGCTAAGATCCCCAAAGGTATTGCAATAACCAGTTCTAATATCAATGATATTATTCCTAGTGTAAATGAATCCCATATTACTTCTTTAAACTTCTGTACTACAGGTATATTGTATTTCCATGAGTCACCAAACTCACCTTTTAGGAATGAATCTTTCAGCCAGCCGAAAAATCCTTCAATTATACCACCATCTAAATGGTAGACCTGATTAAGCTGTTGAAGCCATTCTGTATAACTTTTACCGCCTGGCAGCGAAGCACGCTCCCTAGCTATTCCTTCAACATATGATGTAGGCAGAGCACGCATTATCAAGTATGCTATCAATGAAACAAAAAAAAGTATCACTATACTTAATAATATACGTCTAACTAAAAACTTCCACATTAATGTTACTCCTTACTAAAACTGTGTGTATAAGCGCAGTTTATCTATTATTATATACATAAGGAAAGCCCACCGTCAACAGCGGGCTTTCCTTTTTTTTTAGGATTTTGTATTAATTTGCTTCATAAACTTCAAGAAGTTCAATATCATTCATCCAGCCCCAGAATGTTGTGATATCAGGTGTAACTGTATCAATGTTAACTCTTTCGGTACTGAACACGATTATGTTCTGTCTTTGATATGAAGGTACTTCAACTGCCCAGTCAATTATCAAGTCAAGGCAAGCTTTGTAAACTGATTTTCTGTATGTCTGGTCATCAGACTTACGAGCTTCAACGATAAGGTCATCAAGTTCTGAATCAGCTATGTGATAATGGTTGGAATCAGATCCTCCCTTACCTACTATTCCTGAACTGTGATATACCTGATACATATCAGGATCTATTGTTGAACCCCATGCTGCTGTCCACAATTCCTGTGTGCCTGCATCAAGTCTCTCCCAAAGAACTGAAGAATCTGCTAAATCATTAACATCAAGCGTAATTCCGATCTTCTTAAGAGCTTCAGAAGTGTTTGTGAGAACTTGGAAGTTAGGATGATCTCCAGAACCATCACCAGGAATCAAAGCTTCATACTTAAGGCTTGCACCTTCAGGAGCTGCTGTGAATTTCTTGGTTGAGTCATTCCATGTATAGCCAGCTGCTTTAAAGTATCCGATAGCTGCCTGTAAAGCTGCAGCATATCTAGCTTCTGCATCCATGTCTGATGTGTAAATAGCGTTTCCGTCAACATCAGTTGAGAATGCTACTTTATAATCTGCATCAGATTTCTGAGGAGCTGCCCATGAAGTGTTGGAAATAGGATAATTGATAACTGCTGCAGCATCGCCATAGTAGCTGTTGATTGCGACATCACGATATACTGCAAGAAGAGTAGCAATACCTTTTCTCAGGTTCTTGGATTCTGTTGAAGCGGAATCTGTTCCAACTCTGACTGTATCAGCATTTAACCCGATATATCCATATCCGAGGTTGTTAACAGAACTTGTTGTGACAACATTTCCGTCAAGCTGTCCATTTGAGTTATATGAACGGATTTCGTTGAATTTAACTTTGCTGCCGCTTGGGTTTGCAACATCAACTGCTCCAGAAGCAAGAGAGCTGATCTTATCAGTTTCGCCGACTTCTTTGAATTGAATGAACTTAACCTTAGGGCATCCTTTGTAATAATATTCGTTAGCTTCGAAATAAACAACTTTATCTTCGTATTTAACGAACTTGTATGCGCCTGCACCCATTGGATTGGATGTCTTAGCCTGTACCATTGTAAGGTCGCCAAATGGGAATCCATAGCTTCCATCTTTGTAATTATAAAGGCTTTCGTCTCCATAATAGTGCATTGGGGTAATTGATATTCCAAGTATTGAATATATAGCAGAAGCTTCATATCCTTTAGTTGTAACTTCAACTGTACGGTTATTAACTCTCTTTATACCTGTGATGCTCTTGATTCCATCAGTTCCCATAGCTTCGTCTTTTGATCCATATTCCAATATGAATTTGGTTTTCGAAGGTGTAACAACATCAGTACCGTCATCAGGAGAAGCTTCAACTGACCAGAATTCTTCAGGGTCTCCACCGTAAGCTTCTTTTGTTTCCAAGTAGTAATCTTCAAGTGTTGGGAATTCTCCAGCAGCCATATCAAATGTTTTTCCTGTAACAGCTGTTGTAAGCGTTGTTCCTTCAACTTTAGCAAAACCCCACATTCTCATTCCAAATGCTATTTTCATGCCTTCAGAAGCTGAAATTTCAGAAGATGAATATGGGAAGTATCCCTGGTCAGCATATGGAAGATAAGTTCCGATAACGTAATTAACGATTGCTCCTACGTCATTCTTCCATTCATCATTTAAAATTGCCCAGAATCCGTCCTGCTGTTCTTTTGTCCATGAATCAGATGCTGACCATTCATGGCCTTCACCTG
>JBAZFL010000186.1:0-4297 GCA_041653455.1 Clostridia bacterium | reverse complement strand
AATGAACAAGCAAGACAAGAGAAAGATAGAATATCACAAAGAGAAGAAAAAAAAGAGAAAACATACAACGAGCATAAAGCATATAAAGATAAGACATTTATTCCAAAAGAAAGAACTGATAAGCCATATACTCCAAGAGATACTAGAAATGATAAACCAGCGTATCAGCAGCGTGAAAACCGCTCTGACAGACCTTATACGCCAAGACCTACTGATGGAAAACCCGGATATACTCGTACAGATTCAAAACCAGGTTATAATCGAACAGATTCAAGATCAGGTTATAATCGTACTGATTCAAGGCCTGGATATACACGTACTGACTCGAATCAGGGATACAAACCAAGAACTCCAAACCAATCAGGACAATTTGGCGGATATAATAAGGATAAAGACCAACCTTATGATAATAAAAGACCTCCTTTCAAGAAACCTGCAGACAGAGATAAGGGAACAGAAGATACACGCCCTAAAATTGAAAAACCAAGAGTAATAAAAAAGGAATTCTTAAAGAAAGATCAGGAGAAAGTCCTTAATAAGGATACCAAGAAAGAGACAGCAGTTGCAAAATCAATAGCTTCAAAACAGTCTAAATATGAAAAGAGGGAAATAATAACTCCTAAAAGTGCAATAGATACTGGAAAACTTACAGATGATGAAATATTCAGCACTTTCTACAGAGACAGCGGAGCAAAGAAAAGAAGAAAGAAAAGAGAAGATATACAACCAAAAATAGAAATACTGAGATTTGTGAAACTCCCTCCTGAAATGTCAGTAAAGGAATTTGCAGAAAAAATTAAAAAAACAGGAGCTGATGTATTATCAAAACTTTTACTCATGGGTTCAGATATAATGAGTATTAATGAAAATATTGATTTTGATACAGCAGCATTGATTGCAGATGAATTTGGTATCACTTGTGAGATGGAGAATATAAAAACTGAAGAAGACATACTATTTGATGATTTGGAAGATAGTATAGATGAACTCGAAGACAGACCTCCTGTAGTGGTCGTAATGGGACATGTTGATCATGGCAAGACATCATTGCTTGACTACATTAAAAACTCAAATGTTGCTGCTACGGAAGCTGGAAAGATAACTCAGCATATAGGAGCTTACAGGGTAAAAATAAATGACAGATATATAACATTTCTAGATACACCGGGTCACGAAGCTTTTACTGCAATGAGAAAAAGAGGAGCTGATGTAACAGATATTGCAATAATTACAGTTGCTGCAGATGATGGAATTATGCCACAGACAGTAGAAGCAATAAATCATGCCAAAGCAGCGAATGTTACTATTATAATTGCGATAAATAAAATAGATCTTCCTTCTGCAAATCCTGACAGAGTCATGCAGCAGCTTATGGAACATAATCTTGTAGCTACTAAATATGGTGGAGATACTGAATGTATACCTGTCTCAGCAAAAACTGGTGAAGGAATTGATAATCTTCTTGATACTGTGCTTTTATCTGCTGATATACTTGAGCTTAAAGCAAATTCAACTAAGCAGGCAAAAGGTATTGTCCTAGAATCAAGAGTTGAGAAAGCTGGAACAATAACTACATTACTTGTACAAAGAGGAAGCCTGAAAAAGACAGATTACATAATTTCTGGAACATCAGTAGGGCATATAAAAGCATTATATGATGATAGAGGAAAAAATATCGATGTAGCAGGACCATCAATGCCTGTAGAAATTTTGGGACTTGACATGCCACCTGATGCTGGTGAGATATTTTATGCAGTTGATGATGAACGTACTGCTAAATCATTAGCTGAAAGAAGAAAATTTGAAAGACAGGTAGCCAAGACATCACATAAACTTACTACATTAGATGATTTATTTGAGCAGATCAAATCTGGTAATGTGAAGGACCTTAACATTATTGTTAAAGCAGACGTTCAAGGTTCTGTCGAAGCTATAACTGATTCATTCAAAAAATTATCGACAGATGAAGTTAAAGTACATGTTATACATGGTGCTGTAGGTACGATAACAGAAACTGATGTTTCTTTAGCTGAAGTATCAAACTCAATTATAATAGGCTTCAATGTTAGACCTCTTGGCAATGTTATGGAAATAGCTAAGAATTCATCAGTAGATATTAGATTATACAGTATTATATATGATGCAATTGAGGATGTTAAAAACGCTATGGCCGGTATGCTTGATCCTAAAACTAAAGAAGTCGTATACGGTCATGCTGAAGTAAGAGATATTTTCAAGATAACAGGTATCGGTACAATTGCAGGATGTATGGTCCTAGATGGAAAGATACTTAGAAATACAAATGTTAGGCTCGTAAGAAATGGTATTACAGTATTTGATGGTGCATTAAGTTCACTTAAGAGATTTAAAGAAGATGTCAAAGAAGTCGCTTCAGGTTATGAATGCGGTATGTCAATTGAAAGGTACAATGATATCAAAGTAAGCGATATAATAGAATGTTATAAAATTGAGGTGATTAAGGAGTGAAGGAAAAAAGATTAGAACGTCTTAATAATGAATTTAAAAGAGAAATATCCTCCATTCTTGCAGAAGAGATTAAAGATCCGAGATTAACTGCTATTGTTTCAATTGTTAGTGTAAACATCACAAATGACCTATCATATGCGGATATCCATGTTAGCATGCTTGGAGATGAAAAACAAAAAAAAGACAGTCTAGCCGCAATTATGAGTTCTGCCGGATATATTAGAAAACTTTTAGGTAAGAGGATGATGATAAGATATATACCTCAGTTAAGATTCAAATATAACGACTATATTGAACAGGGAATAAGGATAAGCAAACTGATTGATGATGTTAACAAAAATAGCAAAACAACTGAATGATGATATTGGGAAATTTGAAAAATTTCTAATATTACCGCATGTAATGGCAGATGGAGATGCAGTTGGATGCTGTATTGCGATGACAAGATTTCTAAAATCAAGAGGAAAAAAAGCATTGATGCTTATGGAAGAGAAAATTCCATACATATATTCTTTTATGCAGAATGCAGCTGATATTGAAATATTCTCCACAGATAAAAAATATGATTATGATGTGTGTCTTGCAATTGATACAGGAGATATAAACAGATTAGGCAAAAGAAAAGATCTTTTTAAACAACATATTTCATACAACATAGATCATCATAAGACAAATGACGAGTACGCAATGTACAATTATGTAAACGAAGATGTGTCTTCCTCTGGAGAGATAATATATGATTTATTTAAAAAAATAAGCGCAGAAATTGATCATGACATCGCTCAAGCAATTTATGTAGCAATAGCTACCGATACTGGAGGATTCAGATACCAGAACACCAATAAAAAGAGTTTTAAAATAGTTGCAGAACTAATGGATTATGGCATAAATATTGAAAAAATTTCTGAATGGGTTTTTGAGCGTACCAATATGAATAAACTTCATTTATTTGAAACAACAATACAGAATATAAAATTTCACTGCAACAACAAAGTGGCTGTATCAACTTTGAAAACTAATGAATATATGCACCTTGATGTTACTGATGAGGATTTTGAAGGCCTAGTTAATATTGTTAAAAATATTGAAGGTGTTGATATAGGAGTATTTTTAAGAGAGAGACCAGATAAAAAAGAAGTAAAAGGAAGTTTAAGGTCAAATACTGATAGTGTTGATGTATCTTTGATAGCACAGTTACATGGAGGCGGTGGACATGCAAGAGCAGCAGGACTAGTCTCTGAAAAAACTATAGACGAGATTTACTCAGGAATTATTAAAAGTCTTAAAGAAGTATATAAATGTACGGAGTAATTAATCTTTATAAAGAAAAGGGAATTACGTCTTTTAAGCAGATAAATATGCTTAAGAAAATTTTCCCTAAAATGAAAATTGGACATACCGGTACATTAGACCCTATTGCAGAAGGTGTTCTTGTCGTCTGTATAGGAAAAGCTACAAGAATAGCAGATTATATTCAAGCAACAAGAAAAATATACAAAGCACAAATGATATTAGGATTAGATTCTGATTCATATGATATTACCGGGCAGATATTATGTAAAATCCCAGCAGATGGAATTCAAAATCAAGAAATTTTAAAAGCTATCAATTCCTTTATTGGTAAACAGTCTCAGAAACCGCCTATTTACTCTGCAAAAAAAGTTAATGGGAAAAAACTATATGAATATGCATACAATAAACAGGAAGTACAAATCAATGAATCTTATATTGAGATTACATATATTGATAAAATCATAATCGAAAACATATTATATGAAAATATACCTATGAAGAGAATTACTTTTGAAGT
>JBAZFL010000185.1:0-4313 GCA_041653455.1 Clostridia bacterium | reverse complement strand
GCTAAGAACTGACATAATTAAGTTTATGGAGAACCTGTATCATGTAGGATTCACTGCTAAAACACTTACTACAATACTGCTTGATGAATGTTACTCGTTATACGGGGGCCAGCCTGGTGATGACACAAGCGTATGTACGATTCGTATCCGTAAAAGAGAACCTATGAATTTGGTTATTGGCCCGCCTTCTAACAGGGCAGACTGCTCAAAAATGATGTCATTGTTCTTTTCAAAAGAAGGCAAGCATATAGTATGCGGAGGAACCACTTCAAAAATTGCTGCTGATTATCTGGATAAGCCTTTGATACCCAATCTTAATTATGTTGATCCGGAAATACCTCCGACTGCAAATATTGAAGGAGTAGATCTGGTAACTGAGGGAGTTATAACCATAAACAAAGTTCTTGCATATGCGGAAGATTATCTTAAGGATAATGAATCATACAGGGTATGGAGCTATAAGAAAGACGGGGCTTCTCAGATAGCAAGACTGCTTTTTGAGGAAGCAACAGATATCAATTTCTATGTAGGGAAAGCTGTGAATCCTGCTCATCAGAATCCAGACCTTCCTATTCATTTCAATATAAAGATGCAGCTCATATCAGAGCTTGCAGAATGCTTGAAGAAGATGGGCAAGAGTATAAAAGTCAGTTATTTCTAAAAAGGAGGATACCATGAGGAAGTTTGACACCAAAGTTCAGTTATTGAAATACAAGGTTCTCATGCAGGTAGCGAAGCACTCATGGGATGACACCCTTTTAGAATCAGTAATGGATATACCTAAAGAAATTGTCCCCGGAAAAGAAGCCACGATGAGATGCTGTGTATATAAGGAAAGAGCGATCCTGTCTGAGCGTGTAAAGCTTGCAATGGGAGGCGATAAGGGCAATCCGAATGTGATTGAAGTCATAGATATAGCATGCGACGAATGTCCTGTCGGCGGATATGAAGTGACTGGAGCATGCAGAGGATGTATAGCTCACAGATGTGAGGAAGTTTGCAGATTCAATGCGATAACATTTGACAGCAGGCAGAAAGCACATATAGATAAGAGCAAATGCATTGAATGCGGAATGTGTGCGAAAGTATGCCCATACAATGCGATACTTAATAATAAAAGACCATGCGAGAATGCATGCAAAGTAAAAGCAATATCCATGAATGAGAACAGAGCAGCAAAAATAGATAATGATAAATGCAATGCCTGCGGCGCATGTGTATACCAGTGCCCGTTTGGAGCTATTACCGACAAATCATTTATCCTTAATGTAATAGATATTATTAAAAAAAGCAGGAATAACGAGCAATACAAAGTATATGCAGTAGTGGCACCATCAATATCCAGCCAGTTCTCATATGCGAAACTTGGGCAGGTAATATCTGGAATCAAAAAACTGGGTTTTTATACAGTAGTAGAAGCAGCTTTAGGTGCGGATATGGTTGCAAATGAAGAAGCGAAAGAACTGTATGAAAAGGGTTTTCTGACAAGTTCCTGCTGCCCAGCATTTGTTTCGTATGTAGAGCATAGTTTTCCTGAATTGAAGCAGCATATATCTCATAATCTTTCTCCTATGGCGACTATAGCAAAGTATATAAAAGATAACGAAAAAGGAGCAAAGGTAGTATTTATAGGGCCATGTACTGCGAAAAAACAGGAATTTCAGAAAAATGAAGTCTCTAAGTATGTCGACAGTGTATTAACATTTGAAGAACTGCAGTCTTTACTGGACAGTAAAGATATAGATTTAACATCTTTACCTGAAGATGTTCTGGATAATGCTTCGTACTTTGGAAGGATATTCGCACGGTCAGGAGGGCTTTCAGATGCTGTAAGACAGGCAATAAAGGAAAATAACCTTGATGAAAGCAAATTCAATCCGATATCCTGTGATGGGATTGAAGAATGCAGGGCTGCGCTTCTAAAAGCCAACAGGAATATGCTGACTAATAATTTTATTGAAGGCATGGCTTGTGTAGGAGGCTGCATAGGAGGAGCGGGATGCTTAACTCATGGAGCGAAAGATAAGAGCGAAGTGGACAGATACGGCATGCAGGCTTACGAAAAGACTATATCAGATGCTATAAGCATGATTAAACCATAGATACATAATATTTACCCCGGACAGAACCCGCTTGTTATGCTTCAACCATAATTGCGGGTTTTTGTTTTCTAAATGATTCAGTATCATTTAATATTTCAGATGTTTTGGTAATGAGGCTATAATAATTCGTTTGTCTTCTTTATCAAATATGTAATAAATACGCGGTTCTTTACCTTCCAAATACAGATGCATGTTTATAGTACCATTTACTAAGGTACCCTTCTTGTTATAATAACTAAATTTATAATCCTTAGTATTCGTAATTTTCGGTATACTCTGTTTCATGATTTTGAATTTATTGCTATATATTAATGAGCATCTTTCGTTTTTTTCCTGCTCATTTATGTTGCCTGTCAGTTGCTCATAATGGTCAAGAGCCAGGAACTCTATCGCATCACAAATGTTATCAAGGTCATATTCTGATTTTATATCTTCAATCTCGTCTTGAGCACGTCTGCACATTATGAGCCTGTCATTGAAATTCTCTTCGACCCATTTTGGTATGTCTTTGAATTTTTTAGGCCTATTTTGAAAGTTTTTTAGTCTTTTAATTATTTCGTCTTTTTCTTTCAGTTCACTTATTTGCTGTTCTAAACATGATTCACAATCCATCTTGTGCTGATGTAAATCTTCTTTAAGCTTCTTTATTTCCTCATTTTTCTGTTTAATGACCCTTTCTTTCTCGTTTCTTTCATATGTGATGTCAGCTTCACTGCTATTTTTCAGTGAATGATAGTCGTCTTTCCATTTTCTAAGCTCCTCAATTAAATCGGATTTACTTTTTTCATATTCATCAGTTTCCTGAGCTTGAATGTCTTTTAAATCAGTCACGAACTGTACACCATAAAAATTCACTTTTTTTCGTTCATAATACTTTTTAATGCTTTTATCAACAAGTTGCTTTATAGAATCATCAGAGCAGTATTGGCTAATGCTAAATGCATGCACATTTGAGTTATCATATTTTCGAGCATCAATAATTAACAAATCTTCATCATTAAAAACCGTAGATGCTTTTCCGAAAAAATCAATTGCAGCAAGATCCTTCATAAATGAGTCTCTTCGGTTTTCCGGTATAGTGAAAAAGAAAGCATAAGCTCTGTTTTTCCGAGCTAATGTTTGAAATTCCTCAAAATAATTTTTATCACTTATTTCTTTACTGTCTTCAGCCTTTTCATCTGCTTTATCATTAATTATTTCTTTTTTTATGGCAGGTGTCGCAGAGTATACAACAGCCAGAGCTTCTCTTTCATCCAAATGCAACCACTTTATAAAGTTCTCATAGGATTCTTTATTTGAAATTTCATAAGGTTTCTCTTCTACCAGCCAATTGTTTTTTCGTAATTTTATGTTTTTGTCTCTTATGAGTTCTGTCAGAAAAGCCTGTCTGAATGCATCACACTCTTCTTCTGTTCCTATTGGTTCATGTACATAGGTTCTGGTTGCGATTTCAATATTGTTCGAATTTCTTCTCAAACCGATATCTGTCTCAAAAAAACGTCCAGGTATAGGTTTTCTTGCCTCCTCAGGTTTATCAGGTTTTGGCCCTCTGTCAGGTTCGAGAATATTAATAGCCCAACTATTTTTGTCTTTTGTTACTATTACTTCAAGCTGGTATCCTATGTTGTATCTGAATGAATTTAAATCATCAAGTGAATACTTAGAAAATTCTTCCGGTGAAGGGATGTTTTTCAGAAATTCTGGAAGATTCACATCATTTGGGTTATCATTACCTATACACTTTTTCTTTATCCATTGTAATATGTATAGTATTTCTTTTATAAATAACTGTTCTATTGTAATACCATGTGCAGGTTCTGACTTAGCGTAAAACTGATATGATGTATATCTTATGCTTTTTACCAAAGGTATTATCCAACTGATTTCATTCTGTTCTTTCATGAGTTCCTCCCATAAATATTTATAATATGCAGGATTAATATGTGTTTAATTTGATGTATTCATAATACACCAAATTACTGTATTTGAGAACCTATTTGTATTTTCATCATAAACATATGAATTAAGGGAATTTTAATACAAATTAATCTATATATGTGATACTATAATTCTGAGGTGAATACCATGAGGATTTTTCCGTTTCGGATTTTTGAATACATTTTTAAAAACGTCAGATGGCCGCGTTTTAATATAAGTTTAGGCATACCTTTTTTGCTCATACTTGCATATCTTGGGGTAACCGTTTTGTCT
>JBAZFL010000184.1:0-4324 GCA_041653455.1 Clostridia bacterium | reverse complement strand
AAATCAGGCGTACCCATAAAAATTATGTTACTTATCCTCTTCACTTTTGTCTTCGTTTTCCTCTATATCTGAAGGATCAATTTCCTCTATAACTATATCTCTAAACAGAATCCCATCCATGTGATCTAACTCATGACAGAAGCAATGTGCTGCATATCCCTCGGCCTCAGCTATCTGCTGTTGGCCATCCCTGTCCAGATACTCTACTTTTATCTTCAATGGCCTTTTTACTGTTCCATAATATTCCGGAAGGCTTAAGCATCCTTCAACATCGATATCTTCACCTTCCTGCTCAATTATCTTAGGATTTACAAGTTCATATTTCTGACCATCTATTTCAATAACTGCAACACGTCTGAGCACTCCAACCTGAACACCTGCAAGTCCAAGACCTGGTGCAGCTACCATTGTTTCATACATATCGTCAATTAAAGTATGAAGTCTTTCGTCAAAAGAAGTTACATCTCTTGATTTCTTTCTTAATATATCGTCACCTTCGATCCTGATTTTTCTTATAGCCATTTTGCACTCCCTCATTCAATATGATAATTTTATACTATTGGCAGTTAATAGGCAAACAAAAAAAGGGATACCCCTGAGGATATCCCGATCAATATGTTTCTGAAATTACTCTGCAAAGATGGTCTTCTCAGATTCTTTATCAAATATATGTATTCTGACTGTATCAATAGCAATTTTGACTGTTGAATTTGGTCTTGCTTTTGTTGAAGGGCTTACTCTTGCTATAATGTTGCTCTTAGCAAAAGTGAAGTATAAAAGAGCTTCTGGTCCCATCATTTCAACAACATCAATCTTAACTTCGATTGTAGTGTCCTGCATCTGGTCTAGATATACCTGCTCGTCACGGAAATGCTCCGGTCTGATTCCAAGTATTACTTCTTTTCCGTCATATCCTTTTCCAAGTATGTTTTTAGCTCTTTTTTCTGAGAATTTAATCTTTGTTCCAGCTAAATCAATCCATACTTCATTGTTTTTCTCTTCAATAATTGCGTGTATGAAGTTCATCTGAGGTGTTCCGATGAATCCAGCAACATACATATTGGATGGATTGTCATACATAATCTGAGGAGGATCAACCTGCTGTATAAATCCAGCTCTCATAACAACGATTCTGCTTCCCATTGTCATAGCTTCTACCTGGTCATGCGTAACATATATGAATGTGGTTTTGAGTTTCTGATGGAGTTTTGTTAATTCTACACGCATCTGAGCCCTCAATTTAGCATCAAGGTTTGAAAGAGGTTCGTCCATAAGGAATACCTTTGGCTCACGAACGATAGCACGTCCTAAAGCAACCCTCTGTCTCTGTCCGCCGGAAAGAGCTTTTGGTTTTCTGTCAAGTAAATGCTCGATTTCCAAAATCTTAGCTGCTGAATGAACTCTTTGTCTGATTTCAGCTTTAGGCATTTTTCTTAATTTAAGGCCGAATGCCATATTATCAAAAATAGTCATATGAGGATATAGAGCGTAGTTCTGGAAAACCATTGCTATATCTCTGTCTTTTGGATGTACTTCGTTTATTAATCTATCTCCGATATAAATTTCGCCTGCTGTGATATCTTCAAGTCCCGCTATCATTCTCAGTGTAGTCGTTTTTCCGCATCCTGAAGGTCCAAGCAGTACCAGGAATTCCCTGTCTTCAATAACAAGATTAAAGTCTGAAACAGCAGTTATGCCGCCACGGTTTGGCTCATACTTTTTATATACGTTTCTCAATGTAACTTTTGCCATGTCTGATTCCTCCTATACATTTCTTTGTATATTCTATCACTTAATGGAAAAGAATATAAGATGGTATCTCTACAAAAAAAAACATACCTTTTTGTTCATTTTGCATAAAAGACATGTTACTTATGAAGTATGGGAGACAGACGCTTATATAAAACAAACGTAAAGAAGCTGCTTAATACCCCTTTTATAATATTAAAAGGCACATTGGCTAGAAGAATCAGATCCCAAAGAGAGTCTATTTTAGGATTTACTTTAGTTCCCATCGATATTATTGCTTCAATAGGCATTCCAAACGCTTTAGCATAAAATGGAATAAGTATGAAATAATTTAATACAGCGCCTGCTATTGTCATACTGACAATGCCAGCAAGCATCCCTATAAGCGCATTTTTAACGTTCTTATTTTTTCTATATATCAATCCTGCAGGAATAACAAAGCAGCATCCGATTATGAAATTAGCTATTTCCCCTACTCCAGCTGTTGCAGTTCCGGTAATAATAAAATTAATGAGTATCTTTATCGCTTCAATTATAATTCCAGCAACAGGTCCCATTGCAAATGCACCTAGTAAAACAGCTACTTCGCTTAGATCCACCTCATAGAAGCTCGGTGCAAACGGTAAAGGAATTTCAAGCAACATTAAAAGGCCTGCCACTGCACCAAGAATCCCCATTTTTGCCATGTTTTTAGTTGTCATAAGTTTTACTTTGCACTGCATAGTTACATCCCTTTTGTTTGCTGTTCATGCAAAAGTATAACACAAAGACAGGAATAAATGTATAATATAATCATAAAAACAGTGCAAGGAGATAATGATATGAAATTAGGTGTTTTTACCGTCGTATTGGGCTCAATGAGTTTGGAAGATGCAATATGTTATCTTAAAAATCTTGGAGTTACTGCAATTGAATTGGGAGCAGGCGGATATCCCGGAACTTCGCATCTTGATGCGAAAAAAATATATGACAAACCCGAAGAAATAAAGAAAATTAAAAATCTTACGGACAAATACGAAATTGAGATTAGCGCATTAAGCTGCCATGGGAATGCTGTTCATCCGGATAAGAAAATCGCAAATGCTTTTCAGGAAGATTTCGAAAAAACAGTCCTCTTAGCAGAGAAGCTAGGAATTAATACTGTAGTTACATTCTCTGGCTGCCCTGGTGATCATGATAATGCTAAATATCCTAACTGGGTAACATGCCCATGGCCTGATGATTTCTTAAAAATTCTGGATTATCAATGGAATGATGTGCTTATACCATATTGGTCCAAACAAGCGGATTTTGTTAAAAAGCATAATGTAAATCAGATAGCATTGGAAATGCATCCTGGTTTCTGTGTATATAATCCTGAAACCCTTCTTAAACTCAAAGATGCAGTAGGGCCTGTTATAGGTGCTAATTTTGATCCCTCCCACCTTTTCTGGCAGGGTATCGATGTTATAAAAGCCATAAGAGCATTGAAAGGCTCAATATATCATTTCCATGCGAAAGATACAAAGATTTACTATCCAAATTCTGAAGTTAACGGAGTCCTGGATACAAAACCATACAAAGACGAATCACAGAGATCCTGGATTTTCAGAGCTGTCGGAACAGGTCACGATAAACAGGTGTGGAACGATATATTCGCAGAACTTAGAATGGCAGGATATGATCACGTAATATCCATTGAGCATGAAGACAGCCTGATGAGCGGACAGGAAGGCTTGAAAAAAGCAATTGCTTTCTTGAAAGAAACAATGATTTTTGAACCGAAAGGTAAAGTATACTGGGCATAGAAAATAAGAAGCTGATGATAATCAGCTTTTTTTATTTCTCCTAAGATATCCTAGACCCTGTGGGCATCTTTTTATCTACTGTGACTAATGACAGGGTATTTTTGTCTGAAGCGGCTAAAAGCATACCTTCGCTTATTTCTCCTCTTAAAACTGCAGGCTTAAGATTGGTTATTACAACAACAGTTTTGCCAATAAGATCCTCGCATGTGTAATATTCCGCAATGCCTGAAACAATCTGTCTTTTACTGTTTTCTATTTCTACCTGTAGCTTTAAAAGCTTCTTGGCTCCTTTTATAGGTTCAGCGCTGATAATATTTGCAGTCTTAAGTTCAACTTTGGAAAAATCCTCTATTCCGATAAATACCACATTGGCTGATTCCTGTTTTTCTATGAGTTCTTTTTCAATCTCCTCAAGTTTCTTTTCCGTATCAATCCTGTTAAATAGTATCTGCGGCTGTTCAAGTTCTATATTGTCCTCAAGTTTCCCGAAAACACCAGTGGAGCTGTAACTGATTTCTTTGGTATTTAACTGTGATAGTATCTTTTCAGAGGTTGAAGGAATGAATGGATATAACAGTATGGTCACGACTCTTATTCCTTCTAAAAGATTATACATTACCTTTTTTAGTCTGTCATGATCTTCAGGTTTCTTAAAAAGCATCCAAGGCAAAGTCTCATCAATGTATTTATTGCAGCGTTTTGCTAGACACATTACTTCATATATAGCATCACTAACTTTGTACTGCATCATCAGATCTGCAACTTTATTCGGTACAGATTCAGTTAAT
>JBAZFL010000183.1:0-4334 GCA_041653455.1 Clostridia bacterium | reverse complement strand
CTCTTTGATTTGGCTGATGGACAGAAATTCTGTGTTAGAGCCTGAGAAAGAACATTATCTTTCATTATGCCTATCCTCCACATATTTAGTTAGATTAACTAACCACTGCTTTCTATTGTTTGTTGGTAAGAATGAATTGCAGTCTATGCACAATATTCCAAAATTACTATCTTCCCATATTTTAATACTTCTTTCAGTAGGACGATGGTCGTAAAGCCAATTTGATGGGCAACCCTTAATAGGCGCATTACTGTTTTTATGGTCAAAAGCTACACCATATTTACCATTGAAATACTTTAGTTCTTTTCCACAAACTTCACACTTAGGGCTGGGAGTTTTAGAGTTTAAATACTCAAACCAACTTTTCTTATCCCTTATTCTTTTGTCTTTAATATATTCTTTGTTTCGGGAACCAATGCCTAATTTAGTTCTTTCTCTTTGCTTTTCCGCCCTACACTTTTTACACCAACAATCAACACCAAGTCTATGAATTTTAGACTTTGCAAATTCACTTATTTCTTTTGAACTTTTGCAATTAGGACAAGTTTTGTTATCCAATTTTACTGAGCCTTTCTTTAATATCATTTATGCTTAGAAACTCTGAATTATTTCCTGAATCGTAAGAAGGTCTACCATTGCACTTTTCTCCTTTTATCGGGACATATTCCCAATGTGGGTCTTGTGGAAGGATTATATATTTATCTCCTAAATCTATCGTGTGTTTCATTTCGTCAGCTAAAATCATTGTTTCGTGTAATTTATCTCCGACCCTGTCGCCATTTATGGTGAACTCTTGGTGTTCAAACATAGCGTGAAACAAGTCCATAATTTTTACCGAGGGCAATTTCGGAACGAATATCTCGCCTCCAGAAACATAGTCCATTTGCTCTAAAACTCCTGTGGCAAAAGTAACCACATCTTTCATATCAAACCAAAACCGTGTAGCATTAGGATTGTTTATTGGTATAGGTATTTTCTTGACTGATAACTCTTTCCAGGCTGGAACTACCGAACCCTTACTTCCAGCCACATTACCGTATCTTACACAACAAAATTTAGTTTTTCCCTTGCCACGATAGTTATTAGCATTGATAATCAGCTTCTCCATACACATCTTTGTAGCCCCATAAAGGTTTAACGGGGCGACTGCTTTATCGCTTGATACCGCTAATACTTTCTCAACTCCAGCGTCTAAAGCACAATCAACCACATTCATAGAGCCTATTATATTGGTCTTAACTGTCTCAAAAGGGTTATATTCACACGCTTGGACACGTTTTAGAGCAGCTGCGTGGACTACAATATCTACTCCTTCCATAGCCCTTCTTAGGCGGTCTTTGTCTCTAACATCTCCTATAAATCCGTCTAAAACCCCCCCATAATACTCGTCAGAGAGCAAATCAGCTTGTTTATGCTCGTCCCTTGAGTAAATACGTATTCTCCTTGGAGAGCGTGCCTTTAAAAAGTGCCTGATGAAGTTAGAACCAAATGAGCCACTACCGCCAGTGACCAGTATAACCTTATTGGTGAAGTCCATACCATCTCCTTGCTTTGAGTAAATCTTGTTTTGTGTCTATGGATAGTTTAGTCTTTCTTCGCATATATGGAGTAACGTGTTCCTTATCATAGGGTTCTTTTGTTTTCCTCCACGCTTCTTCTAATAAAGCAAACGAAAAAACCTCAACGTCTAATCCATCAACAGGAGCAAAGCAAACATATCCGTGGTCTGAATGGAAGTAATACTCTATTGCTTGGTCAATTATGTTGGGGTCTATAAACGGACAATCGCTTGTAATCCTGACTATCACATCCCCATTGAATTTTTTAGCACATTGGTAATATCGGTCTAGAACGTCTTTCTCGCTACCGATAAATCTTTCAGCAATAAAGTATTCAGGTATATAATGCGGTGAAGCTACTACCACCTCGTCAACCCAAATTGCTTTTCGGACATTGTCAACGCAATGTCGAATCAGTGTTTTGTTGCCAATTCGGGCAAGTATCTTCTTTGGCAGACGAGTGCTTGTTAAGCGTGCCTGGATTATCGCCAAAACTTTTGAGCACTTCTCTCGTGACATAAACAGCCCCCCCTATGGTATTCATCGGCTCTACCTTATTTTCTAAACAAGAGATGAAATACTCATCTTGCTTTTTATACATAAGGTTGGTCGGTTGTATCTTATAAGTGATTACCTCGTGAGGTAGGTATAAAGACAGTTGCTTATGATAATTTTTCATAAGATAATCACAATGAATACTTCCAGCCACTCCGCTTTCAAACATAATTGATGTTTCTGCTATGTCCTCTTTTTCAATCTCAAGCTCGGAAACTTTACCAGTTACAGTTTTAATATCCTTAAATTTGCCAAAGAGCCAATACATATAGTCGTAGGAATGAATATCATCTAAGACTATTCCGCCATACTCGGAAGCCGAATAGGACTTTTTGTAATCTGTTTTTCGCCAAAATGGTAAGAAATAACCTGCTTCTGCCCTAGCAAAAATAACCTTACCTGTATCTGCCACTGCTTTAGCCTTTAACAGCGACGGATGAAATCTATTATTACAGGCAACCATTGATGGAACATAGTGCTTAACTAGGGCTTCCTCAATTTTCTCTAATTCTGCCAGACAATAAGAAAGTGGTTTCTCAATGAATACTGGAATACCTTTCTTAATGTATTCTATCGCCTGTTCTACGTGATACTGTGTAGGAGTGCATATAAAAGCACAGTCCACATCAAACTTGAGTGGGTCACCGATGTCGGTAGATACCACCTCGTGTTTAAGTGCCTTTAAGTTGTCGTAGTGTCTACGACCTATGCTCCCAAACCCTACTGTAACAACTTTCATAGAAATCTACCCATTTATGGGCATTTGTCTCCAAGTTAAAATCTCTAAAGTTTTTATCGTATGCTTCTTGCCCCATCTTTTGACGAAGCTCTTTGCTGTCTATAAGTAAGCAAAGTTTATTAAAAAAATCATCTTCTGTCTTTGCTAAATAACCTGTTTTACCATCTTTAACACAGTTGTAAGGGTCTAAATCAGAACATACTGATGGTATTTTCATAGAGGCATATTCAGACCACTTGAGTTGCGATTTGTGCCTATTAAAATCATCTTCAACTAATGGACATATTCCTATGTCTAAATTTAATGAAGCAAATTTCAAAGGATAAATAGCAAGGTCTATAAAATTGTGGAACTCCAACTGTTCTGGAGTAAAAACTTTTTTTAGTTCATTCAAATCTCCCTGTTGAACAAATATTATTTTATCTCCATACTTCTCAAATATACGTTTCATAACATTCTTAACTATCCATATTTCGTTAAGATGGCTCGAGGATGTAACCCAACCTATTCTTATTTTTCCCGTATCTTTTTTTTCAAACGGTTTAAATAAATCAAAATTTATGGAGTTAGGAATAATATTAACCAGCTTATCCTTTAAACACTCATTCTGTTGGGTATACTTATCTTTTAGTATTTGTGTGGTTACGGATAAACCATCAACTACTTTGAAAATGTCTTCCTGGGAACGCATACGAAGTGTATTATCTTTAATACTAAACCCCTGATTTCCGTCTTTCCAAAGGTCGTGTTCTACTCCGTCAACATCTCTGATCTTAACATTCTTTGTCCCTAAGGTTTTGTAAGCCGGATTAAATGGACTGCAAGAATAGACAAGGTCATCGTAATCGGCTACGACAACCTTGCCCATCTTTTGATATTGAAGCATAAGTGCCACACTATCTACCCCTGCGGGCGATTGTGCGACTACTAAATCACACCATTCCAAAATATTCTTTAATTCATCACGAGCTGTATCGTATTGAGAAAATATTTCTACTTCCGCTAATCCGAGTTTTTTAATCATTTCGGCGGGTTGCCGAGCACGCCACCAAGCACAGCCACTATGATTGACACTAAAGAATATTTTGAGCATTTAACTCCTTATTAAGCTAACTGATATGTAACAGTTATACCCTTACATTCAATACCACTTAAACGATATGCTAAACCCTTAGACAAATAAGCATCGAATAAATATGTTTGCCGTAGACCATTATCGATTATTGCAACTGCACAAGCTGAATTACCTACCGCATCCGCAACTGCTGAGGCACTATATGTATCACTAATTACAAGAACTGAACCAGCAGCGGCTGTATTAGTAATGCTTACCGTGTGTAAATATACTGGGGCAGCAGCAATCTGACCCGTTGCTGTTCCAGAAGATATAAAAACATACTGATAAACTGGTGCTACCTCTAAAGCTCCACTTGATAATACATCTGCTGTATTAGAATCATTAACTTCGTCTGTTATAATAA
>JBAZFL010000182.1:0-4335 GCA_041653455.1 Clostridia bacterium | reverse complement strand
CCCGCAATGGCTCGAGTCGTGCAACGGCAATCGAATTAAATATGCCGCCATGGCGAAAGACAACGTGGATAAAAGCGTGGACAATGTAGTCTTGATGAACAACCTTTACAACATTACCGATAGTCCGCAGGCGGACTATATATTTGCGGATACTATTCCGGGTACGCTGTTTCTTGATGAGATTGGAGATTTAACGCCTGCGGCTGAAGCCGCCCTTCTCCGGGCCTTAGACGGATACGGCATAAGGCCCCTCGGCTACACGGGCCCTGCCCTACTCCCGCATTGCTCCATCATCGCTGCCACAAATCAAATCAACAGCACTTCCGATTTGCGGGATATTGAGCATATTGTCAAATCCAGGAAAGGGATCAGGAAGGAATTATATCACAGATTGGCCGGATGGGTCCTGGAGCTGCCTGCACTGAGAGAGCGCAAAATGAAAGATGGAACGATGGAATGGGTAATGTCATTGAAAAAATGGGCGGCCAGAGATGGACTGCATTTTCAAGACGGCGAGTTAGAGTGTTTCGCACGATCACTCACCGAGGACAAACAGGGAAATCTTTGGGACGGTAATTGGCGTGAGCTGCGCTATTTTTATGCCAGGGCCAGGGCAATTGCGTTACGGCGAAATGGCGGCGGCCATATCATAAGAAAAGAGGATTTGGAATTTGCCGGGAAATGGGTATTGCTAGACGACTGTTCGATTGATAACGAACCCTGCCCTTCTGCTAATATCAGCCGTATTATTGAAGATCAATCCCTGTCCTATGAGGACGTGACGATCAGGCTCGATTGTGTTCTTGCGATTGATCACGCATTGAAGGAATGCGAAGAGCGGTCGATTGGAATCAATGATGTGGAGTTTACGAATCTTGGGTTGTGTGATGAAGCGTTGCGGGCCGTGGACGATAAAATATTATTAGCTGAGTCTATAAAAGCAGTCCAAGACGGAGGAAGAATCACTAATCCGGCCGTTGATATTTTAATGGATAACAAAAGAGGCGCTTTAAAAGCCTGGTGGCGGGGCAACGCGGCGCATGCTGCGTCGGTGATCAACAACTCAACAAAATATAACCCCATTGTTAATATTATTGAAAAACTATCCCCAACAAATTTTTATATCAAGAACGGCATTATTGAAACAAAAAATATATAATAGTATGTATTATATGTATAAATAGTATTATTAGTATAGTATTCATTATTACTATACTATTCATTAACTTGGGGTCAATATGGAGATCCGTTGAACCTATTGAAGACTTGCAACTAATTATGGGCCTCAATTATATCTTCAATCTTCCGGATGACCTCATTATTGTTGTATGAAAGGACAAATTCTTTTTCGGGTTCCTGATTAAACCGATGAGACAGGCCGGGCATCAAACATAAATCAAATCCCCTCTTCCGAGCGGCATCATTTATTATTGCATACTGTTCCTTAAAATATTCTTCATCACCAATCCGTTTATCATTGCTGCCATATACCAGGGATGATGGCAACGCTATGCCAGATATGAAATCCGCCAGTTTCGGTGTCATCGTGATTATTCTGCTCATGACAATATGTCTGTTGAGCTTAAGGGCCCCTACATAAGGGTTTTTGACAAATTCATTTGGTCTGTACAAATGCCGGCGCTGGAATATTTCATCCCGGTACGGCCTATACGTCAACCAGCGGGTCGTATTATAAAGATAGATAAATAATTTAGTAAACTGCTTAGGAACGCCGGATGTTGCACGAGACATATCAAACGGCGCGGCCAAAGCTATCCTCAAATCATAAGTGTGCTGCCGATCCATTGACGCTTTTAACAAGCATATACCGCTGAAGCTGTGTCCTACACCAATAAGGCGTTTTAACTTATATTTATTTTTGAACCACCTGCCGACTATGTTAACATCGGTGACGCATTTCTCAAAGTCCACCTCCCCTTCTGAACGGGATTGCCCTCTAATGTCGTATACAAGGGTTTTATATGTTGCAAGCGAATGCAGCAGCCGGAAACAGGATTCGCGGGGCACAGTAAGGCCGGGAATAATAATGATCCCCGTGGATGATGGAACATCAAGCAGGGATGCTTTGAGAACAGCCTCCCCTGCCCCCTTGACATCCATGTTCAGCGTCAGTTGCGGGGGGATCACTTCATTCAAGCGGAGATATATCCTCCGATAATAATCAATTTCTGTTGTCGTCATAGTGCATCGCATTTAACAGCAACATACTAAAAATGCAACACAATCTGCTGATCGGTGTTTTCCGATTATCACCATTTGATTTATTTTCTTGACATATATTAATATTTATAGATACTATACATACTATAAATACAATGATTATCATAGTATTAACGCTTGCTAACCGGAAAAGGAAAGAATTAAATGTCAGGCAAACGGATGAAAAGTAAACATAATGATACTTTTTATAGTTGCATTACTATTTATAATATGCATAGATACTATAAATACTATTGTTACCATACTAACTGGTAAAGGGGACCGATAAATGAAAGTCATCACCATTGGCAGCAGTAAGGGAGGCGTTGGAAAAAGCACGATTGCTTGTAATTTGGCAGTTGAGGCCACAAAGGGGGGAGTTAAAACACTTTTAATTGACGCGGATATCCAGGCGTCGTCCATGGTGTTCCGGGAGATCCGCAGCAACAACGAAATATTGCCTCAATTTTCAGCCGTAGCCATCGTGAAAGACACCATCCGGCACGATGTGAAAACATTCAAGGACTTTGACCTTGTGTTGATTGATGCTGGAGGCCGGGACGCACGCACCTTTCGGGGCGCAATTACCGCCGCGGATCTCTTTATCATACCTGTCCTGCCCAGCCCATACGATGTATGGGCGACAGAGGATACCATCACAGCCCTGAGCGAGGTCAACACGATTATCCCCATCGAATCCAGAATTTTACTGAACCAGGTGGTCGCTAAGACAAGGCTTGCTGCAGACATCGGCGAAGCACTTGAAGGCCTCAAAATCAACGGCAAAAAAATAGAACGATTAAAGACCGTCTTGCACCACCGCACGGCATACAAGAGATCCATTAACGACGGCATGGGTGTGTCGGAATATTCTGACGCCGACGGAAGGGCGGCTTCTGAAATTGAATCATTATGGGAGGAATTAATGAAATGGCTATAGCACTTAAAAAAAACATTTTGGAGAAAAAAAAGCAAATTGATGATAAGACCGACAGGGAAATTGATACGTGGATTGATAGCGCTAAAGCGGACGGAGGGCAGGGGAGAAGGGGCAGACCGAAAACGGCTCCGAGAGGGCCCGTGCAGTTTCCGCTGAAAATGACAAAAGCCTTACACGAAAAGGTTCGACAAGTTGCTTTTGATTCACACAAATCAATTCACTCTTATATCATTGAGGCAATTGAGGAAGCCATAAAACATAAATAAGCATAATTAGTATATGCACTATGGTTACTATGCTATTCATGGTAACTATAAATACTATTATTATTGAGGTAAACAACATGCCGGTGAGCGACGCCTCCAAACCGAAGGAACTTGACCGCGATATCATTGCTTCCATTGAAAACATGAAGACGTTGCTGTCTAATGACCCCCGGCGACGGGCGGAAATGGAAAAGGCCCTGGCCAATGAAAAAATCCTGATCCAAAAAGGCGTCAATGAATTAAAAAAAGAAATCATCGAGAAAAGTCCCCAGGAACAATTAACTTTTTCTTTTCTCCCAAACGAGATGACCCGTATCAGCCCATTTTCCCCCATGTCCAGATCAGAAATGGGGAGCAGGGCGGTTGTAAAACAAATGTTCAACAATCCCTGGGGGACCATGGAGCTTCAAGGTGAACGTTTGTCAGTGTTTGATGAATCCGTCCTGTTGGCAGTTTTAAAACTTGCAACCATCAACAAATCTTTCATGTATACAACAACGTTCCATGAGCTTTTGGGCATCATGGGAACAACGTCCGGCAAAAACACCTATAACGCGGTGCGGTCCTCTCTGGACCGGCTTACGGGAACATTTGTTAAAATAACAATAAAATCGAAAGACACAATTAAAACAGGTTTATCAAATCACATCCTGAGCCATGTCAAATACAATAAATTTAATTTTGATATTAAAATTGACGAATATTTCGGAGGAATTTATTTAGAAGGCCTGATAACCAGCATTGATCTTGATTTTCGTGCGGGCTTGAAGGGCGACATTACAAAAGCCATATACAGATTTTATGAAGGGCAGCCGGTAAACTTTGAAATTCACATCGACAAATTATGTGACGCGATCAATCTTGATAAAACTCAACAAAAATTTGAACTTAGGAAAAAAATAAACAAGT
>JBAZFL010000181.1:0-4365 GCA_041653455.1 Clostridia bacterium | reverse complement strand
CCATCCATTTTCCTCTTAAAATTACGAACTCTTTCAGCTGATTTACAGCTGCTTCATAACTCTTTTGATTTCTATCTGAAGGCTGCAGCATTCCCTGGTCATAAAGGAAAGTATAACCCCATTTTTTAAAATTCCTATCAATAGCAGGTCCGAGATACTCAACCGTCTGCTCAATATATTCAAGTATATACTCTTCGTTAAGAACAGTTTTTCTCAAATCCTTGTATCTTTTTATAACAAGGTTCGTAAAATACTCATCTTTCATGAGCATTATGTACCAGACCTTGTTCTGAAAAGAAAACCCTGTAGTATCCATCAAAGTTTCGATATAATTGTCATATGCGTTATTGAAATCCCATACAGGACCTATCTCCAGTTTCCCTTTGACATCTTTGAAAAGGTATGTGGAGTAAATTCCTGCATCATAATTCTGAGTAAATTCATTTATTATCATGTAATCGACAAAGGACATGACATCAATATACTTACGGTAACCCAGTTTCATGTCTTTATAATCATATGAATAAAGTGATTTCTCGAATTTAGATATATCATTTTCTATAAAAGTAATGAGCTGTTCATTTAAGTATCTTGTTGCCGGATAAACTATATTTCCTATAGAATTCATGTTGAATGTATATTTCGTAAAAGGATTTATTTCCTCTTCTGGATCAGATCCTCTGTCCAGCCTTACTATATAACTTGTAAACGGATCATTCTCATTGTATTTTGCTATATCCACTCTGCCTTTTGCACGGGCAATGGACTCCATCATAACATACAGTCCCATATATTCATCATTAATGAATACCTCGCAAAATCGCACATCCGGAGCATTCTTCATTATCTGTCCGGCTATGTTCATGCTAATGTAATTCCTTATGAGGGTCTTGTCCAGTATCGGCCCGTTAAGAACCCATTCGTCATGAGTCTCCATACCCATTATCTTTTTATTGTTTTCGGTATGATCCTCGTTTATAAGCTTAATAAGATAAGATTTCTTGTCAAAAAATAAAGATGAGTTTCCTCTTGCCCTGATCGTAATCATACTTTCTATATCTGCTTCATCATCGAGATGATTGTTGGTATCTTTCTTATCAAATACCATTAGATTGGAATCAATAACCATATTCCCATCGATAAAAGCAGGTATTTCCTGTTTAAAAGTGTCTATATAAACCAAAGGAAGATGTGTACAGAACTGATTATCCGCATGAGCGCACTGCGCATCTTTAACATCCATTACATGCTGATGATATCTTTTATAGCCGTAATTAAAGAATGTTAAAGATACAGCTATGGCTATAAGGCATATTACGGTTATTATGCTTATTATCTTCCTGCGCAATGTTTCTCCTTTTAACTGTTAACTTCATCGTTCTGCTCTACAATATTCACATACTCTATATGCTGAAGTTCATAAAGCTTATCGGTTATGCTCTTCTCGTTGACTGCGGCTTTCTTCATGATTTTTTTTGATACTTCATAAATATATTCAACGGTCAGTTCTGTCGTATTTTTTACTCTGAGATTGGCCTTTGCGGAATAATAGTTGAATATTATGGCTTCTATCTGACGCTCTGAGCCTCTTGCTCCTTTTATAATCACAAGCATCCTGTTGTCATTCTTGATCTTGCCGAAAGCAAGAAGAAGTATGAAGACAACAGCGCTTCCGATAGCGGCTACCAGATAGTCTCCTGAACCGCAACATATGCCTGCTATAATCGCCCAGAATATATATGCTGTGTCTCTGGAATCTTTTATGGCAGTACGGTATCTTACGATGGATAACGCGCCGACCATACCTAATGACAATGCTATATTGTTCCCTATGACTGTCATTACCATTGTTGTCAGCAAAGTCAGCATTAAAAGGGACACATTGAATTTCCTGCTGTATATGGTTCCCGAATGGGTATACATATACGACAGGAATATCACTACCCCTATTGCTACAGCGACTACAAGATGCGACAGTATCTCCTGTAAAGTCAGAGTCTTTCCCTGTTCAAGCAGTTTTAATAAATATTGAGTCATAATCCCTCCTGTTAATATACATAATTCAAGCATATAGTGCGGCTGAGCGCATATTTGCTTACAGATAATTCAGATTTCTCTATCCTGTCGAGCATGTCTTTTATATATGAAAGCAAAAATCCGTTATATTTTACCTCAAGAACCACTCCATCCTGGCTAAAAACCGGGTACATATTCAGATTTTCGGAAAATATATCAAAACAGCTTTCCGTCGCTCTGATATTATGGTCAAACGTCACCCTTATATTATTCTCTTTTGCTATGAATGCCTTCCTGTTATACTCAACTATAGCTTTAGGCCTGTAAAAGCGCATATTCATAACTGCATATGCTTCTTTAGCAAAAGGTTCAGAATAATTAAGAAGAGGTGCATATATACCTTGTGTCAATTGTATTGCATCTTCCCTTGTCATTTTCAAGGAACGTTTCAGCTGCTGGGCTCCCTGCTTCTGCTTCATCTCAAGAGAAGCGAAATTATCCGTAGGCTTGTATATCCTTAACCGTATTTTCCTTCTGATCTCGACTCCTTCTTCTTTCTCGTTGAAATCATTCTCCGAAAGAGTATCGAAATACAAAGATCTCACAGTATAACCATGTTCTCCATTGTTCTCATCCTGAGCAAGGTAGGTATTAAAAGCAGCAGCATACTTAATGTAATCTGTTTTCGTTATTAGATATTTTTTCTCCTGCCTTAAGACCTGTTTCATGTCTACCCCTTTATGGCAAGCAATTAGTAATATTTAACCTTTTACACTATTGATAATTTACGTTATTTTATACTTCCTCTGCAAGAAGAGGGAAAAGCTCATATGCTCCTTTTAAAATATCTACAGAAGGAGAAGGTATTCTTCCAAGCCCGTCTGGACCTACATTAATCAGATAGTTTATTCCAAGGTCATTCAGCTGTTTCCTGTATGCTGCTACCTGTTCTGGCCTCTTCCAGTTCTGGTCATGATAGGAAAATCCCCATGTATCATTCAATGTCGCAGCTGTCTCATATAACCCAAAAGGTGATCTCTTTGCTCCTCTAATATTATCCAGGCTTTCAGGTATCTCATTGTCTCCTAATGAGACATAATCGTAAATCCCGTTTCCCAGACGTGAGTTTATAAGGCAGTTTGGCTGATATTTCTTAACAAGATCATATAAAGTCCTGCTGTTATGTTCTTTCAATGTCATGGGAACATCAAACCATATAAGGCAGAGCTCCCCATAATTCCTAAGTATCTCCTCGACCTGAGGTTTTATCTTGTTTTCAAAGCATATGTCGTAATTTTTTATCGTCCTGTCAGGAAAATCCCAGCAGTTGTCCCAAGACTTGCCGGCAGAAAGCCTTTCTGCGTTGTATCCTCCGCCATGCTGCTCGTGCCAGTCGATATCCTGTGAATAATATAAGCCGAACTTAAGCCCATGTTTATATGAAGCTTCCCCAAGCTGTCCAATAATATCTTTTCCATATGGAGTCATATCGCATACATTGTATTTGTCGGCTTTTGATTTAAACAGAGCAAATCCGTCATGATGTTTGGATGTAACCACAAGATAATGCATACCGCATTCCTTCGCAAACCGCACCCAGCTTTCAGCATCAAAAAACACCGGATTGAAAGCATTGCACAGTTTTTCGTATTCCTTGATAGGTATCATGTGGTATGACTGTATCCATTCAGCATAATGTCCGCTCTTCATTCCGTCATACTCTCCGGCAAGCAAAGAATAAAGCCCCCAGTGGACCATCATGCCGTATCCGGCTTTTTTAAACCATTCCCTGTTTGTCATGTTTTCCATATATCAGTCTCCTTTTTCTATTTCACTGGAAAATGTAATTTTTGCTTTTAAATATCTTTCCAGCTCTCTCTTCCGTTTAAAAGGTTCAAGAATGTCAAAGAATAGCATATGCAGAGATTCCCACATAAATACCCACCCTCCTATCAAAAGACCTTCAAGCAGAACTCTCGGAAGAAGCTGGCCTTGCATTTTCGAATTGGATAAAATATACAGGAAAATGAAAACCAATGCTATTATGAATAGGATCATGGAAAACCTCGCTATTCTTTTTACTTTCCTGTCTTCCAGTTTCTTTAACGCATTATAATAATTGCTGTAACTAGCAAGTATTAATTTTTCCTTATCAGAATCCAAAGCTATATTCTTTATGTGGAAGTGTATATCAAACTGGCGGTTCATTGGTATGTCCTCAGAACATATATCCAGAAACTCCGCTAATTCCGGATTTACATCTCTTTTTTTGTATGCCGCATTGTCCCATTCATGGAAAAAATCCAGATATCTGTCAAGAGCAATATCTATTAATATATTGTTTGTAAC
>JBAZFL010000180.1:0-4365 GCA_041653455.1 Clostridia bacterium | reverse complement strand
AGCGCAAAAGAGGTCGTAATATTTGAAATAATGCAGCTTGCTATTGTGGATAAAGTCAAGAAAAAAGGTGCGCCTTTAACCCGAGAGGAAGCGGCACTTGGAATTTCAGAATTTATAACGAAAAAGTATGTTCTGGATGCTGCAGCAGCTGCATATATGCTTGGTGAAAAAAACGGATATGAATTAAGCAGAAGATTTTGGGATTCGGATAATGTAATTTCATATATAGATGGATTAGTACAAAAAAATGTTTTTAACAGGATAACAGAACAACAGACAGGAAAGCAGAAATACCTTATGAGCGACTTGTCAAGAAAATGGCTGACATTGGACTGCTTGGTGGATAAAATTACTATCCAAAGACTTCCGCAGGGGGATATAATCAACATGAGTATAACTAAATCAGGTATTATGACTGTCAAACAGAATAAAGAAGGATTGTGCTTCAAAACAGAAGCTGCTGAAGATTTATACGAATAGGAGACCAAATATGAAAAAATATGTAAGAGATTCATACACTGAACAAGCCCAGATACTTACCCAATGCACTTTAAATGGTAATTCCAGGCTCTTTGGCGGACAGATGATGGAATGGATAGACATAACTGCAGCAATAGCCGCAAGAAGACATTCGGGGCGTAATGTTACGACTGTGGCAGTGGATTCTTTGGAATTCAAAGGTCCGGCTTATGCAAATGATACAGTTCTTCTAACTGCAAAGATAACTTATGTGGGGAAAACCTCTATGGAAGTATGTGTTAAATCCTATGTGGAAGAATTGAACGGGGACAAGAAGCTTATAAACATAGCATATGTAGTAATGGTCGCTCTTGACGAATTCGAAAGGCCTGCTGATGTACCGGGACTGATTATCGAAACGGAAGAAGAGAGATGTGACTGGGAAATGGGCAGAAAAAGATATCTTATACGTAAGGAAAGAAAAAATGATGCGAGCTGTACTTGAGTTGTATATAAAAAGAATTTTCTGATATAATTTATCGGATTGGACAGGGAGACTTAAAGTGCAGGGAATTACTATAGGACAATATATACCGGGAGAATCAGTTATACACAGAGCCGATCCGCGACTCAAAATAGCTATAACTATTCTTACTATGGTCCTTTTGCTTATACTGGATTCTTTTTATTCCCTACTTCTTAGCGCTGTATTTGTAATAACCGCTTTCCTTATATCAGGAATCAGTTTGCGGTATGCGATAAAAGGACTCAAGCCTGTAATATATATTGTCATATTTACGATGGTATTGAATATTTTCTTTTCAACAGGTACTCCCATATACACGCTTGGATTCATCACTATAACCAAGGAAGGGCTTGTAACTTCTGCCCTTATAAGCACAAGGATACTGCTCTTAATATCAGCTGGGTCCCTTATGACATACACAACAACACCTTTGGTACTGACAGTAGGCATAGAAAAACTGATGCTTCCTTTAAAATATCTTAAGGTCCCGACAGCAGAAATAGCTATGATGATATCCATTGCGCTAAGATTCATACCTACTTTGATGGAAGAGACAGAAAAGATAATGAAAGCCCAGGCAGCCCGTGGCGCTGACATAGGTACAGGGAATATTATTCAAAGAGCTAAGAGTTTTATACCAATCCTCATACCTCTTTTCATATCATCATTCAAAAGAGCAGATGACCTGGCGATAGCCATGGATTCAAGATGTTATCATGGGTCGGAAGGACGTACAAGCATAAGCGAGTTAAAATATGGAAGGGTTGACCTGGCCATATTTATGGTATATATTTTGTTTGTTGCAGCCGCTTTAGTGCTGCAATATGTGTTATAGGGAGGCAATCATGTATAGTATTGGAATAGACCTTGGCGGTACAGCAATCAAAGCTGGGATAGTAGATGAAAATGGAAATATATTAGTAAAAGACAAAGTTCCGACAAAAAGTGAAAGAGGGTATGAAGCTGTATTAAAAGACATGGCAGACCTGTGCAAAAAGCTTATTGTAAAAGCCGGTATTGGTGAAAATGAGATATGCAGGATAGGTGTAGGATGTCCAGGCACACCTGACAAGACCAACGGCATACTTATCTATAATAATAACCTTGGGATGAGGAATGTGAATATAAGGAAAGAACTGCAGAAGTATTTTGATCTTCCTGTATATATTGACAACGATGCGAATGTCGCCGCACTTGCAGAAAGCACATGTGGAGCAAGCAAAGGAACATACTGTTCTGTAACTATAACTCTTGGCACAGGCGTAGGTAGCGGAGTTGTCATAGATAATAAGGTTTACAGCGGATTTAATTTTGCTGCAGTCGAACTGGGTCATCACACACTTGTTATGGACGGCGAGCCTTGCACATGCGGAAGGAATGGCTGTTATGAAGCATATGCATCAGCTACTGCACTTATTTCTCAGACAAAAAGAGCAGCGCTTCTGAACAAAGATTCAAAGATATGGCAGGCATGCAATAATAATCTGGACAATATCAGTGCAAGGACACCTTTTGAAGCAGAAAGAATGGGAGATAAAACAGCTAAGGATGTATGCGATACATATATAAAGTACATTGGAGAAGGGCTGGTAAACATAATCAATATATTCCAGCCAGAGGTTATAGCCATCGGCGGAGGAGTATGCAATGAAGGTGACAGACTGCTTCATCCGTTAAGGGATTACATACAAAAATATAAATACACAAGGGAGGAAACTCTTTCATCAACATTAGTCATAGCACAAATGGGAAATGATGCAGGAGTAGTAGGCGCAGCAATGCTCACCGAATAAGGAATTTATGAAGAGACATTATTTAGGGAATGTAAAAAGCAATGAAGCATCAATTGACTGGTTCTTTGGCCAGTATGATGAAACCATCCGTGCATTCAAGAATGCTCACGGATATGCCTCACATGGGCTGAACAGTACATCTTTAGACACTTTGGCAGCAGGTTATTACTGCAAAGACAGCAGGTATTATAAGAACGAAAAACTTTTAGAGCTGATGAATAATGCGCTTTCATACATCGAAAGCCATCACAGACCTAATTTTACAATAGATATGATGGAAAGCAATTTCTTCTGCTCTCCTCTGTTTGAAGCAGTAAACATGTCAAGAGCTTATAGGATAATGGAGCGATATGCAAAGACGGAACCGGAAAAAACTTTGTTAAACAGATTTACCTCATACCTTCCGATAGTCGTAAAGTCACTGCTTAACGGAGGAATACATACCCCTAATCACAGATGGATCGGAGCTTCTGGAATGCTCATGATGGCAAATATTACAGGAAGTTCAGAACTTAGGGAGTTGGCACAGGCATATCTGGATGAAGGTATTGATATAGATGAAAACGGGGAATTCACAGAAAGATCACCGCACTATAATGAAGTATGTGACACATCATTCATGATAATAGCGATGGAAACAGGCAATATGGAGTATCTTGAATATGCAAAGAAGAATATGGATCTTATGTTTAATTATATTGAACCTAATTTCACAGTATTCACCCAGAACTCCAACAGACAGGACAAACATGAAGGAGACATAAATGCTATTACCCCAACATATTACCTTTACTACCTTTATGTCCATATGTCATATCTGACTAAAAACGCACAGTACGCTAAATTTGCTGATGACATATACAACAGTGTTGAAAAGGCATATGGAAGAGGACCAGGTTATCTTTGGATGTATATGGCATATCCTGAACTTTTGGAATATGAGCCTGAAATGGAGCAGTATCCTACTTCATTCAATATATTCCATAATGATATTGTCAGATTCAGAAATGAAGATTTTTCCGCAACTCTCATAACAAGGTCACCGAATTTCCTGTTCGTACAAAAAGGTGATTTAAGATGTTTTGTAAGGATATGCGCTTCATTCTTTGCTGTTGCGCAATTTACTCCTCTATCAATCAATCTCATCGGTAAGGACACATATCAGATGAAGATGAGGGCTCATGGGGAATATTACGGACCTATGTCTGTGAAACCAGCATCACCGAAATGGAAAGAGATGGACCATTCACTAAGACCTGTAAATAATGAAATTGATCTGGAATATACAGTTACAGTGCAGATTAAAAACGACAGAGTAAGTTTGAATGTAAAAACAACAGAATGCGACAATGTTCCATGCAAGATAGAATTCTGTATAGGAGCTCCAGTTGAGGTTAAATATGATTCTGTGGAACTTACAGGTCAGCCGGATGAGTGTTTGTCTGTAAATGCCAAAGAGATCAAAGTAAATAAAAAAGGTGACTGCCTGACGCTTACAAACAGTTTTTCAAAACATACATATCATAAGGATATGCGAGGATCAATACCTCCAAGCAAAGGTGCATTCACAGTCTATTACACAAGTTT
>JBAZFL010000179.1:0-4380 GCA_041653455.1 Clostridia bacterium | reverse complement strand
GCAATTACCTTCATACCTAATGTCTTTCCTAATGATATTACGCCTGAAAGCAGATTAATGTTTTTATTAGTATTACTTGTATCAGTTTTAAGAAAAGCTGCATCCAGTTTTAAAATATCGAAATCCAAAGCCTGTAATGCTTTGAATGACGAATATCCTGCACCAAAGTCATCAATAGAACAGACAAATCCATATTTCTTTAGTTCTTTAATTCTATTGCTTAATATTTCATAATCTTCCAGAGCTTTACTTTCAGTAAACTCTAATTCCAAAAATCCGTCTTTAATCTGATATATGTTTTTGGTATTAACATAGTATTCAATAAAATCATCTTTTTCAGCACTGGCTCTGGAAACATTGACCGATATCGGTATAATCCTGCTGCCTTGTTTCTTCATTTTATTATGGAATTTACAGACTTCGGTAAATACAAATTTATCAAGCTGAGATATATATCCGCTTCTTTCAAACAGATTGATAAACTGCGAAGGAGGAACTATTCCTTCATTCGGTCTTATCCATCTAACTAATGCTTCAGCACCGTATATACTGTTATTAACAAGATCATACTTAGGTTGAAAGTAAATAACGAATTCTTCATTATCCAACGCTTTTTCCATGAAACCTTCTAAAGCAATCGTCCTTAAAAGATCGTCATGACTTTTCTGATGATAAAATTCCAAGGAAGTATTTGCATCTTCACGTATGGAATTCTGGGCAAATGAAGCTCGATCAATCATCTCTGAAACAAGATATCTTGCATCACGGTCAATGCAGTAAACTCCTGCATTTATCCTTATCATATATCCGCTGACAGGACCAATTTCTTTTAATTTCTCTGTAATTTCATAAAATTTTTCCTCAATATCATGTATTTGCTTATACATTATTAAAGCAATCATTCTGCCGTCTGATGTGCGTCCATATGTCTCAAGGTTTTTTACCATGCTTTTTTTTAATATATTTGAAAGATTCCTTATCATTGTATTTACATCATTTACAGGTAAAAGCTGTTTAATATTCTTGAAATTCAGAATATTAATGTAAATGATAGCATACTGTGTAGTCTTATTGGATTTAATCAGTTCGTTTGCGTCAACTTCAAACTTATACTGGTTAGCACATTCTGCTATAGGGTCAATATTCTGAAGTCTTTCCATTTTTCTAAGTGCCGTACTGTCAGCTGCAAGAAAAACAAAAACGAAAACTATAAATACACCCATTATAATGGCAGAAATCAGCATAGTCTGTTCAATCACATTTGATGTCTTGTCAGATATAACTGTTGAAGGAAGAAGCGATATTACATACCAATCAACGAGATTCTGTATGCTGCTTACACTTACTACTGCACTATCAAATGAACTTATTATTGTATCTATATTGCCTTCCGATTGCATAAATTTCAGTATATTATTAATATCCTCTGTCGGAAAAACGAAATTCTCAAGTAAGGATTTGACTGTAACACCTTTATCTTTTTCAAAAACTGATGTTCCGTTCTCATCGACGATATAGTAAGATCCAACATCAGACACATAAAATTCGCCTATTGCATATATGTTTGATACCTTGTAGTATGCTGCGATTCCTGAAACTTCACTATTAAAATCTTCGTTAGGCACATAAATAATGATAAGCTCAGTTTTGCTTGATGAATCATAAAATGGTTTGCTTAAGGCGACAGTTTTTGACTCTTTTAAGTTTTTCAGATTATCATCAATAGAAAGATAAATTCTGGCATCCTGATCATACATCCTTCCATCTCTCATAAAATACATGAATTTTACGCAATTAGTTTTGTAAAAATAGTCATTGATTGATTCTCTTGCATCATACTCATTATCAATATTAATAAAAGAAAACTCTGTATAATGTAAAATACCTTTTGCTTCTAATTCCATGTTATCCAGCAACGAACTGAACAATGAGGATTTTTCTTTTGTTATCATTTCATTGTCAGTGGCTGCTTGTTCCATAACAAACTGAGTAATCGAAAAACGCATTTGAAAGAGCATAATGAATAATAGAAGAAACATGATTATTATCATCAAAGGAAATAAATATGCACTTTTCAAGCTAATCTTCTTCTTCAAAACTACCCTCTTCCTTTTAATGTTTAAAGGCTTTCTATCTCTTTATTCATTGAACGTATTTCCCGTCTTAACTTATCTATCTCTGCAGTGTATTTATTAAAATACTCAACATCCTCATCAGATGGCGTTTCGTGTTTTAGAATTGCTTCAACCAGTGCAGACTGTGAGCGATAACGTCTCTTTTCCAATTCTTCAATCTGTTTGATACTTTTTTTTATGCTTTTCCTTAATTTCAGTTTATTAAACATATTGTGCCTCCTATTTTCTCTCTTCAACTATCGTGACCAATAATTCCTCAATCAGTTTATACCCAACATCAAGTCTTCCTTCTTCAATATTTTTAAATGCTTCATACACATCTATTCTATGCCCGATAAATGCATCTGGAAGCTGAATGGCTATATAATACAATTCGCTTATAGCATACTGTCTTTTTCCAGGTTCTCCATTGTGATTCATCAGAGTCCTCATTACATTAAGTTCAGATACGACCTCTGTATAAATAATGGTGTTGTCAATATACATTATGTTTTTGTATACATATTCCTGTGATGAATCAATTAATTTATCTAAAAGAAGCGTGGAGTCGTTGATATGAACTATATAAAGAGACAGTATGACTATCAATATAACTGTTAGAACCATAGTAGTTATTCGTAAAGATAATAATTGTCTATCTTTCCGGACCTGGTCATAATTATAGAAATTTTTCCTAAGAAGGCTTTGATAATCTGCATCATCAGGCAGATTCTTATCATTTGAACCTAAAAGCTTATTTAAGAAACCAGATTTTTCTTTTGTTTCTTTCTCTTTATTCGGACTTTCCGGTTGGCCCAATTTCGTCTTCCTCCTTAATAGAGTCTGCTATCTGTTCATCCTTCTTGATATTTTTTGCCGTTTTTGTCAGATTAATAATTTCCAGTATGAATAATACTGCAGCAGGTACAACAAGTAATACGAAAATAAATATTTTATTCTGGAATATCACTCCGAATTTGCCGAAAGATACTATATTCTTTCTATACACACCAATTATATCATCAGGTTCTACGTTATATAAATCAGGTATAGCATTAGCATCTCCTTTAGTTACAAAAACCATCTGGCCGTTTTCTGTAATGATTTCAATTATCCTGTGAGTATTAGGTAGTCCTTTTATAGTAGGATCAGAAGAATAGAAAGTTATAATATCACCAGTTTGCAATTGTTCAGGGTCCACTCTTTTAATTAATATGAATGTGTTTTTTGGTATTTCCGGCTCCATACTTCTTGATATGATATTCATTACGCTATACCCGAAAAAAGAAGGTATGGTATGAGTAATATGTGAATATATCATGTTTCCGACCAGAAGTACTAAAAAAAGTAAAAGCAAAGAAAATATTAATGTGATGATCCATCTTCCCCTTTTTCTATTTGCAAATATCTTCATATACACCTCAATCCAGTAAATTACTTATTATTCTTTTTCCGTTTTTCTTGAGTGGCTTTCTTCAATTCTGATTCATAATTTAATTCTGCTTTTAGCGCATTATCTATTATTTTTCTGATTTTTATCTCTTCTTTCGTTAGTCTTGTGTTCTTTCTGCTCAACTGATCTACATACACTTTCTTAACATTAGGATCAAAAAAATCATATTCATCAGTAAATTCTTCGATATCCATTTTTTTAAACTTTGCATTGTATCTTACTTTGGCTTTACTGTCAGTTATAAGATCATCAACTTTATCTGAAGTATGCTTTCTGAACATAACATATTGAAAAGAGAGTAACTTATAAAGGTTAACCATAAGTTCATTACCAGGTTTTTCTGATGAAGAGCTGCTTTCCACTTCAAAACCTGCGCTTTCATAACTTTCAATAAACTCCCATAATTCGAGACACTGCCTTAAATGCACATTTTTTAATATTGCATTAGTTCTCATTACTGGAGGGCGTATATATGACTTACCCATCTGTACTATGAATTGTGAAGCTTGATATTGCTGAATAATCTTTCTTAATCTTACAACGCGTTGCCATAATGAAGACTTAGTCATATCGTCAAATATATTGATATTCCCTTTCGTTTCCTTCTCATCAACACCATCTATTGTTTGAATTGTGAGGCTCATCTTGACCTGTGTATCAACAATTTTAGTTTCGATATCCAATGACATAACATTAGATACCTCATCAGCTCCGTACTGCTTTAACTTATCATATCTTACATCAATGAATAACCCGAGTTTGTATATAAGAGTATTAACAAATTTATTCTCATACGTAAGAATATCTTCGTCT
>JBAZFL010000178.1:0-4384 GCA_041653455.1 Clostridia bacterium | reverse complement strand
TGTCGTTCTAAATACCCATACTTTCTTGCTGTCACCTTTAAGAAACTTAGCAATTTCATACATCAGCATATTACTGCTCTTAATGCCGAATATTCTGCTTATATATGGCATGTTGTACAAATCTACTGATATAAGGTAAAGCAGAGATTTTTCCATAATCAACTCATTAAGGCACTGAATAAAAGCATTATAATTCAATGTTTTAGTCTGATAATCCACCATATCCCTTGGATTTTGAAGCATAAAATACATTACGCTTACAGCTATTCCGATGACAGGTCCAAGTATCAAAAGACTGGGTATAAGCAATTGCAATATTATTGCAGCTATTATTAATGAAACAAACCAAACAGCAGACACAAGCTGATTATGCTTTATAGCCTTTTTGTGTTTGATAAGATATGAAATAATAATTAACAGATAAACTGAACTTATTACATGCAAAAATATGAATAACGGGCCATATGAGTATCCCTTTACAGGATCAATATAAAACAACACTTTCGTAAAAGGATTTATAAATATCAAGCCTATTAATGCAAATGCTCCAGCTGATATTGCTAAAAGTATTTTTTTTATACTCATAGACCAGAGTTTTCCGGAAATGGATATTACGTAAAATAGAGCGATTACAGGAAAAATCATCTGCATAGAATAGAATAATGTATTCAAGAAATAATTCAACCAGAAAGGAAGAGTAAGCACATGCTCTATTGTTATAGCAGTAATGACATCTAGAACAAGGTCAGCAATTGTAAATGCAAGCAGTGTTCCAAAAAGACGGTTCTGAATGCTTGGAAAGAAATGGCTTCTCAAAAAGCTTATGAAAATTACGACGACACATGCTATAGCGCAGATTTCATATTCGATAATATAATTCATATTCATTCTCCCTGATATGCTGCTGTCCGCTATGTTCTGTCATACCTGTAATCCAGTATCCATATGATGAATAATAAAACAACTATTATGAATTTTACTATCCGAAATTGAATAATGAAATGTCAGGATAGAAACCTATTGTCTCATATAAGCATTATAATGCCTGAACAAACACAAATCTACAATATTTTATATTTATTCTATATTGTATGCTCTGTCAGTGCCAAATTACAAACAAAGCAAGCTATCTTTTCATTGCATTTATTGTTATATATTGGATTATTATACAACAATAAATGGTGTTGTAAAAAATATGCAAAAAGTATATAATTTTATTATATTCGGAGGTTAATATGTTTTGTACAAACTGTGGCAGCAAGCTTGAACCTAATCAGCAATTCTGTACTCAATGCGGAACAAGAACAAACAGCGGGACTAATAATACATATATTAATAACCAGACGCAGGTTACACCTTTAAATGTGATTTGGATTTTAACAGCCCAGAAAAAACTGTCATTTATGAATATCATGGCTTGTTATGTTATTTTTTACAACGACAGGCTGGTTCTTGCTCATCTGTCTCCAGAGCTTCAAAAAGCTGAAAGCGCAAGAAAATCTGCCGAGATAAAAGCAAGCGGAATCGGCTTTTTTAAAGGCAGCGCTGAAATGATGCGTCATTGGGCAAATTATCAGGAAAAATACAGGACTATGCCAATATCCTCGATTATTGCAGAAGATCCTTTAAATGCTGAAATACCATATAACATGATTTCAGAGCTTTATTTCAGAGCATTCACTTCAGGAGATGATGATGATCCTGATAGCGGAGGAAATCTCAATATCTCTTTAAGCAATAGCCAGGTTATAAAATTACAGCATAAAGTAAGCCATTCAAATTCCATAAAATCCACTTTAGAGTCCTTACTCGGATTCAGGGTCAAGTACAAGAAATAAATTAATATCTCTCCTGATTATATATGGCATTTCATAAATGCCTTTTTTTAATTCATCTAATTAATTCAAGATACTATATAGGAATTCATCTTTATTAATATTAAGTATTGATTAATTGTGAAAATTGTGTGACAATATCACTGTATCCACTACTATTATGCAATACAATTAAAATATAAAATTTAGGAGGATTCGTCGAGATGGCAAAAATAAGCGTAATTGAAGGTGTTGGTAAAACGTATGAAGAGACTCTTAGAGCGAATGGACTAAGGTCAGTAGAGAAATTTCTAAAGGCTTGTTCTTCAAAGAAAGCAAGAACTGAACTTGCTGAAAAGACAGGCATATCAGAAAAGTTAATTCTTAAATGGACAAATCATGCTGACCTAATGAGAATTAAAGGTATTGGAGGCCAGTATTCCGAGCTTCTGGAAGCTGCTGGTGTTGATACTGTTGTTGAACTTGCAACTCGTAAACCCGAAAACCTCTTCAAGAAACTTCAGGAAGTTAACGAAGAGAAAGAACTTGTAAGAAATCTACCCACACTTGTACAGGTTGAAGACTGGGTAAAACAAGCAGCATATCTTCCACGCGTTATGCAGCATTAATAGAATACTAATCAATTTATTCATATTGATTTTTTAAAGAAAGTCACTCTTTAACTGCGGTATATGCATTAAGAGTGATTTTCCTTTATAAGCATAATTGCATCATCCATAGATATGGGTTGCGAAAAAAGATACCCCTGCATAAAGTCGCATCCGTGCTTTTTAAGAAACTCCTTCTGACTGGCCTGCTCTACCCCTTCAGCAATAGCATAATGACCTAGTTTATGTGACATGGAAATTATTTCAGAGGTTATAGTCTGATCTTCTCCAACATAAAGAAGCTTATTGATGAAATATTTATCTATCTTAATGTAGTTCACATTCAACTCACTCTCTCTTGCCAAAGATGAATAACCGGTTCCAAAATCATCAATAGCGATTTTAAAACCTGCATCTTGAAGTAATGAAAGCTTTTTGTTGATTTCAAAGTAATTATCAGCAAACATCGATTCGGTAATTTCAAGAATTACCCTGTTTGGATTAATTGTGTATTTCTGAACTATGTCAATCATGTCTCCTACGAACTCTTCACGTAGAAGCTGTATTGCAGAAATATTTACTGATATCATAAGCTTATTCTCACCGAGTGATTCCAGTTTCTTAAGCAATTGTAATGCATATTTTATTATCTTCTTGCTTAATGCTGTAATAAGCTGTTTCTCTTCAGCGATAGGTATGAATTCACTTTGAGGGACATCTCCTAGTATATCTGAATTAAACCTTGCCAGCGCTTCAAATCCTTCAATACTGTCATCTTCTAAATTAATAACCGGTTGGAATATCGCATGAAGCCTATTATCTTCGTCTCCATATATTGCTTTTACAAGCTCATCTTCAATCAAAGTCCCTCTTACTATTTTCTTTTCCATATCATTACTAAAGAATTCGTAAGAAAAAACCTGTGTCAAATCTGCATATTCTACAGCAATAGAAGCATTCCTGATTACGATCTCCCCATCAGTCATATATGGGTCTAATTCATATACACCCAGACTGCCGCCAACTAATTTAGTTGCAAATCTGTCGTACATCATGTCTATTATTTTATTGCACATATTTATTAGAATCTGCCAATCATCATATCCCTTTATATACAATAAAAACCTATCAATAGAAATATGAAAAAGCTGGCAGTTTCCAGAACATATCATCTTTAACTGTATGGACAGCTCTTTTATAATATCTTCTGCATAATCATATCCATATGTCATATTCAACAAACTGAAATTACGCAGATTTATTAATATAACTGCTTTTGTCCCTGAGATACCATCTTCTATCTCTTTGTTCAGTATGTAATTAAAATAACTCCTGCTATATAATCCGGTCATAGGATTATGATCTGTCAAATACCTTAATTCCAATTCCTGTTTCTTGCTTCTGCCAATATCAATTACAAGACCTTCAATAGCTACAGGTTCACCGGATTTATCATATACAGCCTGTCCCTGCTCGTATACCCACTTAAGCTCTCCCGACAAAGTGCATATCTCATATTCTATACTGCATCTTGATTTACTAATAACTGCTTGCTTCCATTTTTTTCTTACAAATTCATCGTACTTAGGATTCACTAAAGAAATATATGATATCTTATTCTCGCCTAAAAAACTCTCTGCTGGATACCCAGTAAGCTCAAAACATCCTTGGGAAACGAAATCCATTGTCCAGTCCTTATCATATCTGCATCGGAATGCCATTCCGGGAACATTTGATATCAAAATAGATTTGTCTCTTTCACTTTCATATAATGAGGATTCCATTCTTTTACGGTCATCGATATCTTCAACAGTGCATATATATTTCAGATTTTCCTGATTGTCCAGATGAAGACCTGATATTTTTATATTGACCCATCGTACAACCCCATCGGATTTTATGATTTTCTTTTCCATCTGATATCCGTTTATGTTTCCTCTCAAAAAGTCCTGCATCATTTCC